>NZ_JAPCJD010000056.1:0-28022 GCF_027707845.1 Aeromonas sp. QDB14
TAGGGCGCCCGATCAGGCTTCGAGAAGGAAACTGGGGCTCGATAAGCCCCCATTGTGCATCAGTCAGCTGATAACGGCGGGACACGGAATGGATCTTAAGCTGTTGAGAAGATGTGAGATTATATCTTCATCACTTTAAGAACACAGCCTAGCCTCTTGTTCAGGCACGGCCCAGCCTGGCATCGAATAAGATGCCGAGGTTTGATATGGCGTGGGATTAACGATTCAAAGGAACGGCTGATGACAACGTCGCTGACCACAGTGCTGGGCGAATTGCTGGCAATGGCCTCTGTCGCCCACCACTCTGATACCCTGCCGCCGAAACAGCGTCACCAGCGTCAGCCAGCGAGACCCATCCAACCCCAACCGTACCAAGATGGGCGCAAGACGAACCGGTATATGACCTCGCTTATCGGTTCTGATGGCTCGCCCTGTCCAGTCCACCAACATTAGATAGTCAGCGAAGGCATAGGGCAGGTCATCCGGGTTGCCCTTGTTAGCAAATGGCAGCAATAGCGGAGATAAAACGTCGGTGGTGAGGGGCTCAGCTAAGCGCTGCTTGATGCTGGTGTAGTCGCTCTGCTCGGGCCGGTCGGCAATCGCCGCCCGTATCGGATTGAGGTCAACGTAGGCCATGCAGGCCAGCAGAGCTGATTCGGTAAGCAAGGCCTGGCTCTTGAAACGCCCTTCCCAGAAGTGGCCCTTGCAGCCATCCTCCCGATTGGCCTGGCGCGCCAGGGTTTCATTGAGCAGCCGTACAAACCAGCTGATGGAATGCAACCTCTCCCGCCACTGCCCTATCAGTTGCTGCACCACAGCAAGTTCGGGCTCAATCAGGGATTCCCCCTGATACCAACGCCTCACCAACAACGGCCACTGGAACAGTGCCGCCCAACGCTCGGCCACCTCCCGCTCATTCCAACTGGCGGCGGTATCCGGCTCCACCTTGAGCACCAGGTGGTAGTGATTGTTCATCACCGCGTAGGCACAGACGCCGATGGCGAACAGCCTCGATAACTGACTCAGCTTGTCGACCACCCACTGACGCCGATGCTCGTAGCTCTGGCCGGAATGGGCATCCTCACCACACAGGAAGGCCCGCCGTACACAGCGACTGACCACGTGATAGTAAGGCGTATCCTGCAGACTGATTTGACGTGAACGGGCAATGGTCATGGCAACCTCCTGCGATTCCCCTTTCAGTCAAGAACAGAGCCAAAGCGCTGTCAAAAAGGTGGGTGTCCCAATTTGGAAAACTTATAGGATTACATCCAGCAATGTCGTCCCATAGGAGTTATCTATGGTGCAACGCCACTGCCCATCGGCCTCCTTGCGAAACACATAGGTGGCGCGCCGGGTTTCATCGATCCACCCCTCGCCGCCCGGGTAGCGCAGCCGGGTCTCCATGATCACCAGGGCATTGTCGGCCCCCTCGATCACCTCCATGGCCCCCTGGGTCACCTCAAGCTGACCGTCAAAGTAATCGGAGATGGCAGTGAAGGCGCGGCGGATGGCGGGAATGCCGCGCACCACCATGCCGGGTTTGACCACCAGGGCGGCGTCTTCGGCGTAGAAGGCCATCAGGGCGTCGAAGTCGCGCCGGGAGATGGCGGCGTCACAGGTCTCGATCAGGGTGCGAAGGGGATGCGGGCTCATACCGTGCTCCTTGTTTCAGGGGTATAGGGCGGGCTACCCGCCCTATACCGGACATCAATACCGGACATAAAAAAATCCCCCGCTTTCGCGAAAAAGCGGGGGATCGTCAGCGTCTCATGACGGCTTAACCGAGCAGGAAGGCCTTGAGGCGGCCAAAGTCAGCGGGCAGATCGTGAGACAGGAGCGGCAGCGCGGCATGCTTGGCGAGCGGGCCCGGCAGCGGTACATCCAGATTCAGGATCTCGTCCACCGACTCCTTGAACTTGGCCGGATGGGCGGTGCAGAGGAACACACCGACCTCGTCTTGCCCAAGCTGCTCGTTCAGCAGATCCCAGGCAATCGCCCCGTGGGGCTCGCACAGGTAATCCAGCTGATGCAGGCGTTTGAGCGCATCGCGAGTCTGGGCATCATCACGCATCCCTGAGCCCAAGGTTTCCAGCGCCCAGCCCTTGCGACGGCACAGCTCTTCCACCCGCGGCCAGTTGTTGGGGCGGCTCACGTCCATGGCGTTCGACAGGGTCGCGACCGTCTGGTGCGGCTCCCACTGGCCGGTTTTCAGGTAGCGCGGCACGGTGTCGTTGGCGTTGGTGGCGGCGATAAAGCGCTTCACCGGCAGCCCCAGCGCCTTGGCGATGAGACCCGCAGTGAGGTTGCCGAAGTTGCCGGACGGCACGCTGATGACCGCCTTGGCGCGATCGGCTTTCGGCAACTGGGCCACGGCTTCGAAGTAGTAGCAAACCTGGGCCAGCAGGCGGCTGATGTTGATGGAGTTGGCGGAGTTGAGGCCGATGGCGGTCTTGAGCCCTTCATCGTCGAAGGCATCCTTGACCAGCGCCTGACAGGCATCGAAGTCACCGTCGATGGCGAGGGTACGGATGTTGCCGCCGAGGGTGCAGAAAAGCGCCTCCTGCAAGGGGCTTATCTTGCCCTTGGGGTAGAGGATCACCACTTCAATCCCCTCCAGGCCGTAGAAGGCGTGGGCCACGGCGGCGCCGGTGTCGCCGGAGGTAGCGGTGAGTATGGTGATCTTGTCATTGGTTCTGAACGCAGCCAGACACTGGGCCATGAAGCGGCCGCCGAAATCCTTGAATGCCAGGGTCGGGCCGTGGAACAGCTCCAGGGCATAGGTACCATCTTTGAGCTTCACCAGGGGCGCCGGGAAGGTGAAAGCGGCGTCGATAAGCTCGCTCACCTTGGCAGCCGGTACTTCGTCACCCAGCAGGTGGCTCAGGATGCGGGCCGAGCGCTCGGCCAGCGGCAGATCCAGCAGGGCATCCACGTCGGCCAGCGGCTCCAGGGTCTCTGGGAAGAAGAGCCCCTGCTCGCGGCCCAGACCCTGACGCACCGCCTGGGCGAAGCTCACCTGTTCACTCTTGTCCTTGATGTTGTAAAGATTCATAGCTCGCTTCCTGTTACCCGTGCCCCGGCCATGTCCAGTTTGCAGACCCGGGCAAATCCATCTTCATTGCGCACGAAGTGCGCTTCCATCCACTCTTTCATGCGTTCGGCCTGGGCCAGATCCTTCATCACCACGAACACGGTGGGACCGGACCCCGAGATGCCGGTGGCCAGCGCCCCGTTCTGGGCCCCCTGGGCCCGCACCTCGTTGAAACCTTCAATCAGGGCCGCGCGATAAGGCTCGGCGATCACATCTTTCAGGACGCTGGCGGCCAGCCCTTCCTGGCGGCTGTAGCTGGCATGCACGAAGGCGGCCAGCCGGCGGCCATAGGTGAGGCAGTCCTGGCGGCGATACTGGGCCGGCAGGATGGCGCGGGCGGCAGCGGTGGAGACCACGGTGCCCGGGTAGCAGACCACCCAGTACCACTCGTCAAACACCGGGATGCCCTGGCTGATGACGCCCCCCTCCTCCAGCACCAGCTGCATGCCGCCCAGATAACAGGGCGCCACGTTGTCGTAATGGACGGAGCCGGAGATCTTCCCTTCCATCTCCCCCATCAACAGCAGCAGGTCGTGTTCATTCAGGGGCGCGCCGTGGAAGGCGTTGAGCCCTTCCAGCGCCGCCACCACGCTGCAGGCACTCGATCCCAGGCCCGAGCCCACCGGCAGGTTCTTCTCCAGCACCATTTCCAGCGGCTTGAGACCCAGGCCGCGCTTCTCCAGCGCCTCGCCATAGGCGACCCAGCAGTCGTGGAGGATGTTCTTTTTCGGGTCGTCCGGCAACTTGTGGGCGTAACGGCCCACGGAAGAGAGAGCGAAAGGCACCTCTGCCGATTTGACCTGGACGCGGTCCCCCAGCAGGGAGCCATCCACGGGGGCGAGCGCCGCCCCCAGGACGTCAAAGCCCACGCTCAGGTTGGCGCTGGAGGCCGGGGCATAGGCCACCACGCTGCCGCCGATTTCTACATTCGGGTTCATCTCTGAACTCATGTTACAGCTCCTGCTTCCAGTTCTGGGTGCGCAGCACGTCGGCGAAGACACCGGCGGCGGTCACTTCGGTCCCTGCGCCATAGCCGCGCAGTACCAGGGGGATGGGCTGGTAATAGGTGGAGAAGAAGGCGAGCGCGTTCTCCCCGTCTTTTACCTTGAACAGGGGCTCGTCGCCACCCACCGCCTTGATGGCCACCTTGCACTTGCCACCCTCGATGGAGCCGACGTAACGCAGCACCTTGCCTTCACGCTGGGCCGCCGCGAACTGGTCGCGGAACCAGCCGTCGGCCTCGGGCAGGCGGGCCATGAAGGCCTCCACGTCGCCGCTCACGTCAAAGCCCGGCGGCAGTGCCTGCTCCACCTCCACATCGGAGAGCTCCAGCGCCATGCCGGCCTCGCGGGCCAGAATGAGCAGCTTGCGAGCCACGTCCATGCCGTTGAGATCGTCACGGGGATCCGGCTCGGTGAAGCCGTTGCCGCGGGCGATCTGGGTAGCCTCAGAGAAGGCCATCCCCTCGTCCAGC
This sequence comes from Aeromonas sp. QDB14, assembly GCF_027707845.1. Classification (NCBI taxonomy): domain Bacteria; kingdom Pseudomonadati; phylum Pseudomonadota; class Gammaproteobacteria; order Aeromonadales; family Aeromonadaceae; genus Aeromonas; species Aeromonas sp. QDB14. The sequence goes on from NZ_JAPCJD010000056.1 coordinate 4,569, forward strand.
TTGCCGAAGATGAAGGAGAGCGACCCGGACAGGATGCCGTCGAAGGCGCGCAGCTTGTCACCGGCCTTGATGAGGTTTTGCAGGTTCTCGATGACCGGCAGGCCAGCGCCCACGTTGGTCTCGTACAGGAACTTGCGGCGGGTCTGGCGGGCGGTGCGGCGCAGCGCCTTGTAGTAATCCAGCGACCCGGTGTTGGCCTTCTTGTTCGGGGTGACCACGTGGAAGCCGGCCCCGAGGAAATCGGCGTACTGGACGGCCACGGCTTCGCTCGAGGTGCAGTCGACGATCACCGGGTTGATGAGGTGGCTCTCTTCCACCAGCTTCTTCACCGCCTCCAGGCTGAAACTGCCTTGTGCTTCCACCAGCTGTTCACGCCAGTTGGCGAGGGCCAGACCATCCTTGTTGACCGCCATCTGGCGGCTGTTGGCGATACCCACTACTCGCAGGCCAGTGCCCTGCTCGGCCAGTACCGGCTGCTGGCGGGCAATCTGATCCACCAGGGCTGCACCGACGCCGCCCACCCCGACCACGAAGAGATCGATGAACTGCTGGCTGCCAAAGAAGTTCTGGTGGCACGCCTTGATGGCTTCCGCCACCTTGCCGGAGCGCACGACCGCGGAGATGGAGCGCTCGCTCGACCCTTGTGCGATGGCGACGATGTTGATGGAGGCCTGGGCCAGGGAGGTGAAGAAGCGCGCCGCCATCCCCTTGGAGGTGCGCATGCCATCGCCGATGAGGGAGATGATGGCCAGATCGGTCATGATCTCGAGCGGGTCCAGCAACTGGTTCTTGAACTCCAGCTCGAACTCGCGCTCCAGCACCTTGCGGGTCTTGTCGCTGTCGTAGCTGTGGATACAGAAGCTGACGCTGTACTCGGAGGACGACTGGGTGATCAGCACGATGCTGACCCCGGCGCGGGAGACGGCGGAGAAGATGCGACCGGCCATGCCCACCATGCCCTTCATGCCGGGACCGGAGACGTTGAACATGCACATGCCGGAGAGATCCGAGATGGCCTTCACCTTCAGATCGTCATCCCCCTGATCGACCCCGATGAGGGTACCCGGACCCTGAGGGTTGAAGCTGTTCTTGATGAGGCAGGGGATGTGGAACTGGGCCACGGGGGCGATGGTCTTCGGGTGCAGCACCTTGGCACCGAAGTAGGAGAGTTCCATCGCCTCTTTATAGGAGAGGGTTTTGAGCAGGTAGGCGTCCGGGACCAGGCGCGGGTCGCAGTTGTAGCAGCCCTCCACGTCGGTCCAGATCTCGCAGCACTCGGCATCGACGCAGGCGGCCAAGACGGCGGCGGAATAGTCGGAGCCGTTGCGGCCCAGCAGCACGGTCTCGCCCTTGTCGCTGCCACCGGTGAAGCCCGGCATCAGGTAGAGACAGTCAGAGCGCAGGCCCTTGGCGGCGAAGCGCACCCGGGAGGCTTCGATGTCCACATGGGCTTCGAGGTAGCCGCCATCGGTGACCAGCAACTGCTCGGGCACGATGAGATCCAGCTCGAGGCCGCGCACCCGCAAGAGCTCGTGCATGAAGGCGATGGAGAGGTTCTCGCCACGGCTCAAGATGCGGGCCTGGACGTTGTCCGGGCACAGCCCCAGCAGACGGATACCCTGCATCAGCCGCTCGACCTGATCCAGCTCGGCGGTGAGACGGGCCTGCAGCGCCTTGTCATCCAGCGCGGGATAGGCGGCCTTCAAGCCGGCCAGCAGGCGGGAGAAGATACCGTTGATCTCGAACAGGGTACTGCTTGCATCCATACCGCGACTGGTCTGTTCCACCAGGGCGACCAAGTGATTGGTCACCTTGGCCGGTGCCGACAGCACCAGGGCCACCTGGGATTGGCCGTGGGTATTCACCGCGATATCGGCAACCCGCAAGAAACGCTCTGCGTCGGCCAGTGACGACCCGCCAAATTTCAACACTCTCATCGCTATCTCCCTGTATTCCCTGCAAATTGATCTGCTAATTGGTCTAAAAACAATCCAACAAAAAAGGCCCGTACTGGGTGGGTACGGGCCTTTTTCTGATTTCTGTGCTTGTTCGTCAGCGCATCAACCGGCCCCAGTGCCACCTGTGGTGGTACCGGTAATAATGGTGGTGGTGATGATGTTGGTGAATAGCTGCATGACGAACACTCTTGAACGAATCTGGTTGTTAGCAATACCTCGCCCGGCGAGGGGCTGTCAACCTAAACCTCCTTGCCAAACTTGCGGGCAAGGTCTTTGCAGAGCAGATGGAGCATATTGAGATCCCGCTGCGGCAGCATGGGCACTCGGTCCATCACCCATTGATGCAGTTTTTCATCCTGCGAAACTCCGAGTTCACCAAGCAATTCTGCTGTTTTTGATTTCAGCACGCGAACCTGCCCGGCACTCTCGAAATTTTCTGCTACGTCCTGCTCATAGCTCACTTTCTGGTCATCTAGCAGCGGACTCAGCTCATAGGCATACAGCATGATCGCCTGACCCAGGTTCAGGGACGGGTATGAGACCTTGAGAGGCAGGTAGCTGATGAGATCCACCTGGGCGAGCTGTTCGTTGGAGAGTCCGGACTCCTCGCAGCCAAACACGATGGCCACCTTCTCGAGGGAGGGCTTGGCCCGGACCTGGTCGCGAATGTCCGCCGGGGTGAGGTAGTGCTGGTAGCGGCCGCGCTGCCGGGCGGTGGTGGCGACCACCAGATCCATGTCCGCCAGGGCCTCTTCCAGGGTGTCGAAGGCTTGCGCGTCCGTCAGGATCTCCTGCGCCCCGTGGGCAACCCAGCTCGCCTCCTCCTCTTCGTGCACCCGGCTCCCCACCAGTCGCATGGCGTCGAAGCCCATGGTCTTCATGGCGCGAGCAGCAGCCCCCACGTTGGCGGCACGGGCGGGCGACACCAGCACAAAATAGAGTTTCATCGGGTTCTCTCCAGGATGAGGCCGACGCCGCGAACTGCGGCGAACCGTCGGCAAAACAGGGGCGCAATCTACCGTTTATCCCGAAATATTGCCACTTGAACAGATGTTTGGATGTTGCCATAGTGGCCTTGGACGCGAGTCCGCCGCCTCAGGGCACTGACGCCATGGGCCCGACAGTTCACAAGGAAGAGAGAGATGCAGCAGCCATTGGAGCAGGCGGTCGCCGAGACGATCCTGCAACGTTTTGAGTCGTTTTACAGCCGCTTTCTCGAGATAACCCAGGGCAGCAAGAGCCGTTTCGAGAACAGCGACTGGCTGGGGGTGCAGCTCGCCGGTCGAGAGCGCATCCGCCTCTATGATCACCATGTCGGCGCCACCACGGCGCAGATCAAACAGATGATGGGGGAGCAGCTGCCGACCCAGGCCCTGCTCAAGCAGGTGAAAGGCGCCTTCAGCGATCTCCTGCCCCGCTGCGAGAACTTCGAGGTGGCGGAGTCCTTCTTCAATTCCGTCTATCGCCGCATCTTCCGCCATCGCAACATCCGCGACGAGAACCTTTATATCCACCCCTTCGTGAGCCGGGGCGACAAGCCTGACCTGGGATCCTTGCTGCGTATCTATCGCACCGATCTCTCCCACCTGCCCCAGACCCTGAGCCAGCTGCTCGGGGATTACAGCTTCACCCTCCCTTTCGAAGACAAGCAGCGGGACATCATGGACATCCACCGCCATCTGGCAGAGAGCGGCCCGGCCATCCTGCACGAGGAGCCCTTCGCCATCGAGCTGCTCAGGGAGGTGTTCTATCGCAACAAGGGAGCCTATCTGGTGGGGCTCATCCGGGTGAAGGGAGAAGTCTATCCCTTCATCCTGCCCCTGCTCAGCACCGGTCAGAGCATCTATGTGGACACCGTCATCTTCGAGCCGGAGCTGGCCTCCATCGTGTTCGGCTTCGCCCGCGCCTACTTCATGGTCTATGCCCCGGTACCGGCGCTCTTTGTGGCCTTCCTTCGCCAGATCATGCCCCGCAAGCCGGACTATGAAATCTACAACGCCATCGGCTGCCAGAAACACGGCAAGACCGAGCTCTATCGTCACTACCAGCAGCACCTGGCCCAGAGCCGGGAGCAGTTCGTCATCGCGCCCGGCATCAAGGGGATGGTGATGAGCGTGTTCACCCTCCCCTCCTACGATGTGGTGTTCAAGGTGATAAAAGACGAGTTCACCCCGCCCAAGGAGGTGAGCCACGAGCAGGTGAAGGAGAAATACCGGCTGGTAAAACAGCACGATAGAGTGGGCCGCATGGCAGATACCCAGGAGTTCACCAACTTCGAGTTTCCCCTCGATCGCATCTCGCCGGAGCTGTTGGCCGAGCTCAAGGCGGTGGCGCCTTCTGCGCTTACCCTCACCGCCGACAAGCTGGTGATCAAACACCTCTACACCGAGCGCAAGATGATCCCCCTGAACCTCTATCTGGATCAGGCGGACGAACAGCAGACCCGCCTCGCCCTGGAGGAGTACGGCAACGCCATCCGCCAGCTCGCGGCGGCCAACATCTTCCCCGGCGACATGCTGTTCAAGAACTTCGGGGTGACTCGCCACGGCCGGGTGGTCTTCTATGACTACGACGAGATCTGCTACATGACGGAGTGCAACTTCCGCCAGATCCCGCCGCCGCGCTACCCGGAGGACGAGTGGAGCGCCGAACCCTGGTATTCGGTGGCACCCAACGACATCTTCCCGGAGGAGTTCGCCACCTTCCTGCTGCAAAAACCCCAGGTACGGGAGATCATGATGCAGTTGCACAAGGAGCTCTTCGACGCCAACTACTGGAAGATGCTGCAGAGCAACATCAAGGAGGGGATGTTCGAGGATGTCTATCCCTACCGGCGCAAGAAGCGGTTTCGCTTCCAGCGAGGGGGATGACCCGACATCAGGCACAAAAAGGGACGCCATGGCGTCCCTTTTCACATTCTTCTGCACGCTAGCGCAGGGGCCGCCTGCGACAGCCTTTGACGAGATTCCGGCTTATTTCACGGCGTCAAAGGTCAGCAAGGTGGCCTTGTCGGCATCCTTGAGTACCAGCTGTTTGCCGCTGATCTGGAAGCTCGCCACCTTCTCCAGGGTCTGCAGGTAGTTCATCTCCTTGCCGGCCAGATCCCCCGCACACATCATGCGCGTCGAACCCATGGCGCCCAGCGTCAACACGCCGTCACCCTGCTCTGTGATGCCGCCAAAGTAGCGGTTGCAGCCGCCCTTGCCCGCCACCTTGTCACCGGCGACCTGCAGGGTGAAGGTATCACCGCTCGCCCCTTGCAGTTGCCAGGTCGATGCCTGCAATTGTGCCAGCGTGGAACCCGTAGTCATGGCGCAGCCTCCCAGGGCCAGAGCGGCCAGCAGGATCAGTTTGTTGTTCATCAGTTCACCTCGTGATGGAGCGTGTCGTAACGACACGGAGTGAGGGGCCTGTGTACCATGGCTGCGGCGTCAATCAAAACTCTTTTATTGTGATCGGGGTTCCCTTTACTCCCCGCTGGCATGTGCCATGCTTGTAGTCCTATTCGGACCCAGGGAGGGGAAACGAATGGTCAAGTCTCTCGTCATCGCAATGGCATCCAGCCTCGTCTTTTCGGCTCAGGCCGCCGACTGGAGTTTTCTCCAGACCGAATCGGACAACCCGCTCTACGTCAAAAGCTATTCAGGCGTACTGCTCGGCAACCAGAGCCATCTTGGCGACAACTTCGACCTCTGGCTCATCAATACCGGCTACCAATACCCGCTTCAGGATGACATCAGCCTCTACATGGAGGCCGGCCCCGCCATCGGCCCCCAAAGTGGGCAGGCCGGGTTCAATATCAGCTCTGGGGTGCGCTATCGCCTCTCCCCGTCACTCAACATCGGCAGCCAGCTCAAGCAGCTGGAGGTGAGCAAGGCCAGCACTCTGGTTGAGCTCAACAGCAGCCTGCTGGTGACACCCTCCCTGGCCATCACAGCCAATTACGGACTCAGTGCCTTCAGCACGGAACACTTTCTCACTCTGGGCGTGGGCTTCAACTTCTGAGGTTCAGAGGAGCCTGGCGCCGCTCACCAGCACACCGTTGAGGTCGGCGTAGACATAGTCGCCGGGCGCTATGGTCACACCGGCAAAAGAGACCACGGCATCCAGCGTGCCCAGGCCCCGTTTCTCTGTCTTGACCGGGCAGGGGGCCAGGGCCTTGACCCCCAGCGCCAGGGTCGCCAGTGTCCCCACATCCCGCACGGCCCCGTTGATGAGGATCCCCTCCCACCCCTGCTCCACCGCCTTGATGGCCAGCTGATCCCCGAGCAGCGCCCGACGCAGGGAGCCGCCCCCGTCGATCACCATCACCTTGCCATGGCCGGGACGATTGACCAGATCACGCACCAGGCTGTTGTCTTCAAAGCAGGAGAGGGTCACGGCCTCGCCGTAAAACAGCGCCTTGCCGCCATAGTCCTGAAACAGGGGGTCAGCGATCCTAAGGGCATCGCCATGTTCATCGCAAAGGTCGGGCAGCAGGTCCAGCATGATCATCATCCTTCCATGGAGTGAAATGTGTCCGCTCATTCTTTCATCATGTCGAGGCGCTGACAATCCACCGGCCGGGTGCCCTGTCCGGATGGCGGGGGGGCCATGTCAGCCCTAAGGCCTGAACCGCCAGCGGGACGCAAGCGCCCCCAGATGACAGGGCGGCCCTTCCAGCAACACGGGCACCAGCCAGAGCTCTCCTTCACGCACCCAATAGAGGGCATTCTGGCCAAATCGGGCGGCCAGCCGGATCGCTTCTGGCAGCGAAAGCGGCAACAACAACGACGCCTCCTGCCAGCGCTCATCCTCATCGCTCCCCCAGACCTCTCCCATGACGGGACAGTCGCCCACTTGCCGGACAAGGGCTCGCTGGCGACGGGCATTGCGGCGCAGCCCCACCCACCAGCTGGCCGGGTTCCAGGCCGTGACAATGGCATAGGCTGGGCAGCTGGGAGGCGCAAAGGGGGCGATGAAGCACACTTTTCTGTAGTTTTCCCACAAAGTCATGTCAACCACATGTTACATCCCATTACATTTATTAAGGGCGAAAAAGCGGGTCAGCCCAAGTATGATGCAGCGAACTCGGGGATTGACTTATATCAAAGCTAAGTTAAAAAGTTGCTATCTGACGGCAAAGAGTGTTGTTATGCGCCTGTTAACTGATAAAATGCAGCAACTTTTGTAATGGACTACCTCTCCGGGCTTCTCTTGTTCAGACTTGTTGAGAGCCCATGTACGGCACAGGGATGCTTGCCGACATAGTTACCAAATTCGCGATGATTCGACCTGATATTCATACCCAGGATGACGTAATAAATTTTCAGGACCGGTCGGATAACGCCAAAGAGTGTTAAAATTTCGATAATTAACTGATAAGAATCTGGGAATACTCATGCAAACACCACATATTCTGATCGTCGAAGACGAGCTGGTCACCCGCAACACCCTCAAGAGCATCTTCGAAGCCGAAGGCTACATCGTGCTCGAAGCCAACAACGGTGACGAGATGCACCAGGCCCTGACCAGCCACACCATCAACCTGGTGATCATGGACATCAACCTGCCGGGCAAGAACGGCCTGCTGCTGGCGCGCGAGTTGCGTGAAGATGACAACATCGCCCTGATGTTCCTGACCGGTCGCGACAACGAAGTGGACAAGATCCTGGGGCTGGAAATTGGCGCAGATGACTACATCACCAAGCCGTTCAACCCCCGTGAACTGACCATCCGTGCCCGCAACCTGCTGAGCCGCACCATGAACGTGGCCGCCGGTGGCGAAGAGAAGAAGCTGGTGGAACGTTATCTGTTCAATGGCTGGGCCCTAGACATCAACAGCCGCGCCCTGGTCAGCCCGGCAGGGGACATGTTCAAGCTGCCCCGCTCCGAGTTCCGCGCCATGCTGCATTTCTGCGAGAACCCCGGCCAGATCCAGACCCGTGCCGAGCTGCTCAAGAAGATGACGGGCCGCGAACTCAAGCCCCACGACCGCACCGTGGACGTGACCATCCGCCGTATTCGCAAGCACTTCGAGAGCGTGGGCGATACCCCGGAGATCATCGCCACCATCCATGGCGAAGGCTATCGCTTCTGCGGCGAGCTGGAGCAGGAGTAATCCTTCCCACTCCCGAGTTGAAAAGGCGCCCTGTGGCGCCTTTTCCATGTCTGCGCCTTTCAGCTTGGCCGCTCTGGCACTCTCGCCGGCATCAAAAAACAGACAACAAAAAGCCCACTCGCAGGAGTGGGCTTTTTGTGTGAAGACTGGAGCGGGCAGCGGGAATCGAACCCGCATCATCAGCTTGGAAGGCTGAGGTAATAGCCATTATACGATGCCCGCTAGGCATCAAAACTTGCTCGGTGTGATGGGGAATCCCCACGACAGACAGCCATCTGGCTGATATGGACAACGGCGCGTGCCGCCATCTGGAATGTGGAGCGGGTGATGGGAATCGAACCCACGTATGCAGCTTGGGAAGCTACCGTTCTACCATTGAACTACACCCGCGTCAGTGGCCTCTACTATATGCATTTTGCCGCCGAGCGCAATCACCGACCTCGCATTTTTTGCCATAAATCAAGCTGTTCGGCCAACTAATGAGCATGAAGCCGATTTTTCACACAATGATGTTCCTCCGCCCGGTTCTGCAAGGTTGCCAAGCCGTGGGGGCGACGATAGTCTTGCGCCACTCGTTTGAGGAGGGTGGTAATGGACAAGAACAGACAGAAACATCTCTATGGCTGGTTGCGCAAACAATCGGGCCATGGTCGGCGCTGGATCGGCATCTCCATCGCCTTCGGGCTGGGTCAGGGCGTCCTGATGGTGATGCAGGCCTGGTTGCTGGCGACCCTGCTGCACGGTTTCATCATCGAAGGCTCCACGCCGGAGCACTCCGCCCCCCTCTTCATCAGTCTGTTGCTGGTGACCCTGACCAAGGCGGCCCTGGCCTATGGCCGCGAGGTGGCGAGTTTCAAGGCGGGCAGTGCGGTGCGCCAGGCCATCCGCGAGCTGGTGCTCACCCGCCTCGCCAGGCTCGGCCCTGCCTATATCCAGCGTCGCCCCGCCGGTAGCTGGGCCAGCCTGCTGCTCGAGCAGATCGAAGAGATGCAGGACTTCTTCTCCCGTTATCTGCCCCAGATGGCCATCGCCGTCTTTATTCCCCTGGTGATCCTGGTCTCCGTGTTCCCGGTCAACTGGGCGGCGGGCCTCATTCTGCTCGGCACGGCCCCCCTCATTCCCCTCTTCATGATCCTGGTAGGGGTGGGCGCCGCCGATGCCAACCGCCGCAACTTCCAGTCGCTGGCACGCCTCTCAGGTCACTTCCTCGATCGCCTGAAGGGGCTGCGCACCCTGCAGCTTTTCATGCGCACCCGGGCGGAAGGGGAGGCAATCCGCGATGCATCGGAAGATTTTCGCGAGCGCACCATGGAGGTGCTGCGCCTCGCCTTCCTGAGCACGGCCGTGCTGGAGTTCTTCGCCGCCATCGCGGTGGCCCTGGTGGCCGTCTACTTCGGTTTCTCCTACATCGATCACCTCAACTTTGGCAGCTATGGCGTCAAGGTCACCCTCTTTACCGGCCTGTTCGTGCTCTTCCTCGCCCCCGAGTTCTACGCGCCGCTGCGGGAACTCGGTGCCCACTATCACGCCAAGGCACAGGCCATTGGCGCCGCCGAACAACTGCTGGAATTTCTCGAGGCCGACGTGAGCGAACCCGCCTCCGGGACACTCCCCTTCCATGCGGATGACCCCGTCAAGGTAGAAGCCCGCAGCCTGGAAGTGCTGAGCGCCGAGGGCAAGGTGCTGGTCGGTCCCCTCGATTTCACGCTGGAAGCCGGCACGCGCACCGCCCTGGTCGGCATCAGCGGCGCGGGCAAGAGCTCCCTGGTCAATGCCCTGCTCGGTTTTGCACCCTATCGCGGTTCCCTGTGCGTCAACGGAGTGGAGCTTCGTACCCTGGACATCAGCCAGTGGCGCCAGCAGCTTGGCTGGCTCTCCCAGAATCCCCAACTCTTCCACAGCTCCCTGCGGGACAACCTGCTGCTGGCCAGACCATCCGCCAGCGACGCCGAGCTGGAATCCGCGCTCAAGCGCGCCCAGGCCTGGGAGTTCGTCAATGAGAAAGGGCTGGACTATCGGGTCGGGGATCAGGCGGGCGGCCTCTCCGTCGGCCAGGCCCAGCGCATCGCCCTTGCCCGTACCCTGCTCAAGACGACCCAGATGATGGTGCTGGATGAACCCACTGCCAGCCTGGATCGCCATTCTGAGCGGGCCGTCATGAGCACCCTCGAACAGGCCGCACAAGGTCAGACCCTGCTGATGATCACCCACCGCCTCGATCAGCTCAGCCAGATGGACAACATCCTGGTGCTGGCGCACGGCAAGCTGGTGGAGCAGGGACGTTTTGCCGCACTCGGCGAGGCCCAGGGCCCCTTCGCCCGCCTCCTGTCGCAATCCCAAGGTTTCGGAGACTCTCTCGATGACTGATCTATTGCCGTTCCTGCGCCTTTATCGCCAGCACTGGCTCAGCCTCTCCATCGGCCTGCTGCTGGCCCTGGTCACCCTGGTGGCCGGCATGGGCCTGCTCTCCCTCTCCGGCTGGTTCCTCTCCGCCGCCGCCGTCGCCGGGCTGGCGGTCGCCACCCGAGACACCTTCAACTACATGACCCCTGCGGGGGGCGTGCGTTTCTTCTCCATCGTGCGCACCGCCAGTCGCTGGGGCGAGCGGGTCGTGAGCCACGACGCCACCTTCCGGGTGCTGACCCGGCTGCGGGTCTGGTTCTGGCAAAAGCTCTCCCCTCTCTCCCCCGGCTCCCTTGCCGGTTTTCGCCAGGCTGACCTGCTCAACCGTCTGGTGGCCGACATCGACGCCATGGATCACGTCTATCTGCGCCTCATCACCCCCATTGGGGCGGCGCTGCTGAGCTGCGCCGGGCTGGTCTTCTTCCTCTCCTTCTTCGATGGTCGCCTGGCGCTGACGCTGGGAGCCATTCTGCTCTTTGGCATGCTGGCCTTGCCCCTGGTCTTCTATTTTGCCGGGCGCGCGCCGGGCCGCCAGCTCATCGCCGAGAAGTCCAACCTGCGTACCCGCATGGTGGACTATCTGGACGGCCAGGCCGAACTGCAGATGTTCGCCGCCGCTCCCGAGGCGCTCACCGGATTGCAGCAGGCGGAGCAGGCCCTGATCCGGGCCCAGGCCCGCATGGCCCGCGTCAGCGGCCTGGCCGCCTTCTCGGTGCAGTTGCTGAGCGGCTGGACTCTGACCCTGATGCTCTGGCTGGCCGGTCACGGCGTCGGTGGCAATGCCCCTGACCCCATCACGGCACTCATGGTGTTCGCTACCCTGGCGAGCTTCGAGGCGCTGCTGCCGCTGGCCGGTGCCTTCCAGCACCTCTCCACCAGCCTCACCTCCGCCCGCCGTCTCAACGAGATCCTGCAAGAGGCCAAGGCGCCGGAGTGGGGCGCACAGCAAGCCCCCGCTGCCCAGGGTGCCGTGCAGATAAGCGACCTGCATTTCACCTATCCAGGCCAGGATGCTCCCGTGCTGCAAGGGTGCACCCTGCAACTGCATGCCGGGGAGAAGCTGGCGCTGCTGGGGCAGACCGGCTGTGGCAAGTCCACCCTGATGGGGTTGCTGACCCGGGAATGGACGGCCCTATCGGGGGAGATCCTGCTCGATGGCAAGCCCCTCACCGATTACAGCGAAGAGGCGCTGCGCGCCTCCTGCTCCGTGGTGAGCCAGCGGGTCCACCTGTTTGCCGATACCCTGCGTGGCAACCTCACCCTGGCCGCCCCCGGAGCCAGCGACGAACGGCTCATCGAGGTGCTCACGCAGGTGGGGCTCGGGACTCTGCTGCGCGATGAGGGTGAGCAGGCCGAACAGGGACTGGATGCCTGGCTCGGGGACGGCGGGCGTCCGCTCTCCGGCGGGGAGCGCCGCCGCATCGGCATCGCCCGCGCCCTGCTCCACGATGCACCGCTCTGGCTGCTGGACGAGCCCACCGAAGGGCTCGACACCCAGACCGAACGGGAGATCATGGATCTGCTGCTGACCCTGGGGGCGGATCGCACCCTGCTGCTCATCTCCCACCGCCTGCTGGGGCTGGAACGGATGGACAGGGTAGCCCTGATGGAAGAGGGTCGCATCCGTCTGTGTGCCCCCCACCAGGAGCTGCTGGAAGATGATCACTACCGCAGCCTGCACCGGCGGCTGGCCCCCGCCTGATCCGGGATCGTCTCGCTACAATCCATTGATATGGCTAAAAATGGGGCTGGTCGCCATCGGCGACTGCCCCCTATAATGGCCCACTCGCCACCCAACAAGATGCCGATATGAAACGCCTGATCCTGATGATGCCCCTGATTGCCTCCGGTTGCGCCGACTTCGCCTTCAACAGCAATCTGGACAAGGAAAACTTCGACGAGTACTTCAAGCCGGGGAGCGTGCGGATCTACGAGCAGAGCGAGCTCGCCGACCTCAACTACCTCTATCTCGGCACTGTCGAGGGGGAATCCTGCCAGAGCGATGCCAATCAGGCGGTGCCCAATGCCGGTGAAGCCCGCACCCTGGCCCGCCGCCGCGTGGCGGACATGGGGGGCAACGGCGTCAGCTTCGACAAGTGTGCCGAGTTCAGCGACGTGCCCGGCTGCCTGAAACAGGTGATCTGCTACGGTCAGGCGCTGAAAGTGGCCGAAGAGAAGTAAGTCCTGCCATGGCGATCGCCATCGTGCGACTCGGCAGCCCCCGCCTCGAGGATGAGGGGCTTCGCATCGGTACCGTGCGTCGCCCCCCTCGCGGCGTGCCCAAAGCGGCGTTCGCCAGCCAGGATTGGTACGACGTCTGGTTCCCCAATCTGGCCCCCAGCGCCGAGACCATGAAACTCGGTCAGACTGCCGACACCCCGGCCCGGTGGACCGCCTTCTGCAAGCAGTACAAGGCCGAGATGGCCGCCCCGGCCGCGAAGCACGATCTGGCCCTGCTGGCCGCCCTCTCCCACACTACCCATTTCTCGGTGGGGTGCTACTGCGAACAGGAGTCCCGCTGCCATCGCAGTGTGCTGAGGACCCTGCTGGCCGACGCGGGGGCATTGCTGCGCTGAGCCCCGTCATGGATGAACACCCCACATGAGAAGAGGGCACCCTGGGGTGCCCTCTTCTTTATGATGTCGGCTAATGCGCATTCGATGACAAGGAAACCTCCACTCGTCGTCGCAAGGCCTGTTCCTCGTCATGGGTCATGCCCGGCAGCGGCCCCCGGGGGTTGCTGGCAAGCCATCCCACCAGATCGTCAACCGTCTCCTCCAGGGGGCGAAAGTTCAGCCCATGAACGATGGCGGCCTCGGCGCTGATGGTGCCATACCCAGCATACTCGGGCAGCTCGTTTGGCAGCAGCGTGGGATAGCTTTGCCAGGGCGCCACCCCTGCCGCCATCAGGTCACGCCAGGGAGCCCACTCGAGCTGCAAGGGGGTCGCTGGCGTCAGCCGGGCAGCGAGGCGCTCCACCCAGTCGTTCAGTGCGATGCCGGGCTTGATCAGGTTGAAGCACCCAGCGAGTCGCTGCTCGGCAGCCCGCAGCACGAACTCGGCGCAGTCGCGCACATCCAGGTATTGCAGCCTGTCCTCCCCCAGCCCCGGCAAGAGCCAGGGCCCGCCCCGCTGCACCCGCCTCACCCACCAGGCAAGACGAGCGGTCGGGTCAAAGGGGCCGCAGAGCACGCCGGGGCGCAGGGTGCACAGGCGATCTCCCCAGCGGGCGCGATACACCGACTCGCACAGCACCTTGAGGGGGCCGTAGTCGGTGGGCGCTCCTGCTATCTCGTGCAAGGGGGCCGACTCATCCATGCCGGGTTGGGAAAAATCGTGATAGACACTGATGGTGGAAATGAAGATGAGCCGATCACAGCGCCCCAGCAGAGCGTCAGAGAGTCCTTCGGCCTGTTCGGGGCGATAGCAGCAGGTGTCGATGACCAGATCCCAGTGCAGCCCTTCGCCCCGCAAGGGGGCCAGGTCCCCGTCTCTGTCCCCGTGAAGCTGGGTCAGCTCCCGCCAATCCGGGTGCTGGCGGTGGCCGCGATTGAACAGCGTCACCTCGTGCCCCCAATCCAGGGCCAGCGTGGTCAGGTGGCGACCCAGAAAGCCGGTGCCGCCGATAATCAACAATTTCATCCCTGTCTCTCCTCTATGGAGCCCTCTCCTTGCAGCCCCTCCACGGGCAGCCGAAACGGCCATGGCCTGGCATGGTGAGCACACGTCCCAGGCACGCCCTGATGCCGCCAGGCATATCGTCATGGTGCGGGCAGCAGGCTCCTTGCCCGCTCCCCCGCCACCCCTTTTGCCGCCCCACCCTACGCAAGTTGGCACCAGGACACAGCCCCCGGGCACCGGGTCTGGGATCGGGATCACAGGGGCCGCGTCCTGGTACTCCCCCTGCGTTTTCGGCGTGCCTGTGCTACATTGCCCGGGTTTTCAGCCAGGATCCGCCATGAAGTTCGATATCGATACCCTAGGGATCATCCGCTCTCCCTACAAGGAGAAGTTCGCCATACCCCGCCAGCCCGGCCTGGTCAGCGCGGCTCGCGCCCGCCTCGAACTGCTTCCTCCCTACGATCAGCCCGATGCGCTGCGCGGCATCGAGCAATTCTCCCATCTCTGGATCAGCTTCGTGTTTCACCAGACCATGGATCAGGGCTGGCACCCGACGGTGCGCCCGCCGCGCCTCGGCGGCAACGAGCGGGTCGGGGTCTTTGCCACCCGCTCCACCTTCCGCCCCAACCCCCTTGGCCTCTCCGTGGTCGAGCTGCACGGGGTGGGACGTGAGCGCGGCAAACTCTGGCTCGAGCTGGGCGCCGTGGACTTGCTCGACGGCACCCCCGTCGTCGACATCAAGCCCTATGTCCCCTATGCCGACAGCCTGCCCCACGCCCGTGGCGGTTTCGCCCCCGATGCCCCCACCCCGCCGCTGGCGGTGAGCTTCAGCGCCCAGGCCGAGCAGCAGCTCGCCCCCTGGCTCAAGGCCCACCCGGAGCTGCGTGAACTGGTGAGGGAGGTGCTGGCCCAGGATCCCCGCCCTGCTTACAAGAAGGGCAAGCCGGATGACAAGGTGTACGGTGTCAGATTGTTCGATGTGAACGTGCAATTTCAGATAAAAGAACCGCAATGTCAGGTGCTGACCATCGAACCCGCTTGAAAAAACCTCTCGGGCAGCATGAAAAAAGCCACCCTCCCGGGTGGCTTTTTTATGGGCAAAACAGGGTGCTCAGCGCCGCTGCAGCAGCAGGCTGCCGATGGAGTAACCGGCGCCAAAGGAGCAGAGCACCGCGCGAGCCCCGCTCGGCAGATCCTGGTTGAAGAGGTGGAAGGCGATGATGGAACCCGCCGAGCTGGTGTTGCCGTAGCGATCGAGGATGACAGGCGCCTCCTGCTGGCTGGCGTCATGGCCCAGCAACTTGCGGCCGATGAACTGGTTCATGGTGAGGTTGGCCTGATGGAGCCAGAGCCGGCTCAAGCCATCGGCCGCCCATCCCTGCTCCGCCAGCTGGGAGGCTATCTGATCGCACACCAGGGGCAGCACCTCCTTGAACACCTTGCGCCCCTGCTGGCGGAACAGCTTGTCGTCGCCGTAGCGGGTGCGCGGGCTGAGCCGGTTCAGGAAGCCGAAGTTGTTGCGGATGTTGTTGGAGTACTGGGTGACCAGCTTGCTGGCCACCAGTTGCCAGGGGTTGGCCACCTGGCAATCGGCCTCCCGCTCCAGCAGCACGGCGGTACAGGCGTCGCCGAAGATGAAGTGACTGTCCCGATCGCGGAAGTTGAGGTGACCCGAGCAGATCTCCGGATTGACCACCAGCGCCAGCCGGGCGGTGCCTGCCGCCAGCATGTCTGCGGCGGTCTTGATCCCGAAGGTGGCGGAAGAGCAGGCCACGTTCATGTCGAACGCCAGGCCGCTGGCGCCGAGATAGTGCTGCAATTCGATGGCCAGCGCCGGGTAGGGGCGCGGCATGTTGGAGGCGGCGACGATGACAAGATCGATCTCCCCCGGTTCACGACCGGCGGCGATCAGCGCCTGCTCGGCGGCCGCCACCGCCATCTCCACCATGATGGAGGGCTGATCGTCCGGGCGCTCCGCCATGAGCGGTTGCATGATGTCGGGATCCAGCACACCCTCGCTGCTCACCAGATAGCGGCTCTTGATGCCGGAGGCCTTCTCGATGAACTCGCAGCTGGAGTGCTGCTTGGCAGGCAGCTGCCCTGCATCGATGGCGGAGGCGTTCTCCTCGTTGTAGAGATCCACGTACTGGTTGAAGGCCGCCACCAGCGCTTCATTGCTGACGGCAAAGGGAGGGGTATAGAGGCCTGAGCCACTGATTACGATAGAGGTCATCTTTGCTCCTGGCCGGGTGCAATCCCGGCTTGTCTGTTTTTTAGGGTTCAGAGGGTCACAGCTGGTCGATGGCCGCAGCCAGACCCGCCAGGGTCAGCGGGTGCATCCGCCCGCCGATCAATTCGTTCATCAACTTGATGGAGGGGTGCCACAGCCACTCCTGCCTTGGCAGCGGATTGACCCACACCATCTTGGGGAAATGTTGTTGCAGGCGCCCGAGCCACACCTGGCCGGGCTCCTCGTTCCAGTACTCTACGCTGCCACCTGGCCAGGTGATTTCATAGGGGCCCATCTTCGCATCCCCCACCACCATCACCCTGTAGTCGCTGCCGTAGGTGCGCAGCAGCCGCAAGGTATCGAACCGATCATCATGGCGCCTGGCATTGTCCTGCCAGACGAAGTCGTAGAGGCAGTTGTGAAAATAGAAGAACACCAGGTGCTTGAACTCGTGGCGCAGGGCCGAAAAGAGGCGCTGCACCTCGGCCACGTGGACATCCATGGAGCCCCCTACGTCGAAGAAGACCAGCAGTTTGACCCCGTTGTGGCGCTCGGGCCTGAGCTTCACATCGAGCCAGCCTTGCCTGGCCGAGCTTTGGATGGTGTCGTCGAGATCCAGCTCGTCGGGATTGCCCCGGCGCACCCAGCGCCTGAGCTTGCGCAGGGCGAGCTGGATGGCGCGCTGCCCCAGGGGCGAGTCGTCACTGAAGTTGCGAAAGTGGCGCGCCTCCCACACCTTGGTCGCCCGCCCGTGCTGGCCCTCTCCCCCCATGCGGATCCCTTCCGGGTGATAGCCGCCGTGACCGAACGGGCTGCTGCCCCCGGTGCCGACCCACTTGTTGCCGCCCGCGTGGCGCGCTTTCTGCTCGCTTAGCCGCTGGTTGAGGGTCGCCAGCAGCTGGTCGAGCCCGCCAAGGGATTGGAGCAACGCCTTCTCCTCGGCGCTCAATAGCCGCTCGAACTCCTGGCGCAGCCAGTCGTCAGGCAGGCTCTCCGGCAACAGGGGGATGGCGGCCAACCCTTCGTAATACTCGGCGAAGGCGCGATCGAAGCGATCGTAGTGCGCCTCATCCTTCACCAGCAGGCAGCGGGATAGCTGGTAGAACTGGTCCATGTCGAGGCTGGCCAGTCTGGCTGCCAGCGCCCCATGCAGGTCGAGCAGCTCCCGCAGGCTGCAAGGAAGCTTGTGGCGGCGCAGGTGAAGGAAGAAGTCGATGAGCATTCAGCCGCCGCGGCGCGCCAGGAAGGCGAGCTTCTCGAAGAGGTGCAAGTCCTGCTCCGTCTTGAGCAGGGCACCGTAGAGTGCGGGCACCAGCTTGCCGGGCTCACGGGTGCGCAGGGCTTCGGGGGCGATATCGTCCGCCAACAACAGCCGGATCCAGTCCAGCAGCTCGGAGGTGGACGGCTTCTTGCGCAGCCCCTCTACCGCACGCAGCTCAAAGAAAAGCGTCATCGCCTCGTCGAGCAGCCGCTCCTTGAGGTTTGGGTAGTGGAGCTTGACGATGGCCTGCATCTCGGCCTTGTCGGGGAAGCGGATGTAGTGGAAGAAACAGCGGCGCAGGAAGGCGTCCGGCAGCTCTTTTTCGTTGTTGGAGGTGATGATGACCACGGGGCGCTGGCGCGCCTTCACGCGCTCGCCGGTCTCGTAGACATCGAACTCCATCCGATCCAGCTCCAGCAGCAGATCGTTGGGAAACTCGATGTCCGCCTTGTCGATTTCATCGATGAGCAGCACTGGCCGCTGCTCTGCGCTGAAGGCCTGCCACAGCTTGCCCCGGCGGATGTAGTGGCCTATCTCCCCGACCCTGGGGTCACCGAGCTGGGAGTCTCGCAGCCGGGCGACGGCATCGTATTCGTAGAGCCCCTGCTGGGCCTTGGTGGTGGACTTGATGTGCCAGCTGATGAGCTCGGCACCCAGGGATTCGGCTACCGCCTCCGCCAGCACCGTCTTGCCCGTACCGGGTTCACCCTTGATGAGCAGCGGCTTCTCCAGCACGATGGCGGCATCGACGGCCATCTTCAGTGCCTGTGATGCGAGATAGCGATCGCTTCCTGCAAATCCCATGAGATCCCTTCCATTGGATGCCCAGGCAGCGGAAGCCCCCTCGGCAAGAGAGAATAAGTTCTATATGTTGTAATAACATATTGTTATAACGATTCGTCACTTCTCATTCAGAAACCACAGGGTAATCTTGTTTCATCGCCTTAACAAACACAGGGATAGCACCATGAGCAAAATTTTTGAGGACAACAGCCAGACCATAGGCAACACCCCGCTTGTTCGTCTCAACCGTGTTACCAAGGGCCGCGTGCTGGCCAAGATCGAGAGCCGCAACCCGAGCTTCAGCGTCAAGTGCCGGATCGGTGCCAACCTCATCTGGGATGCCGAGAAACGCGGCGTGCTGACCAAGGGCAAGGAGATCATTGAGCCCACCAGCGGCAACACGGGCATTGCCCTGGCATTCGTGGCTGCGGCCCGCGGCTATCCCATCACCCTGACCATGCCGGCCACCATGAGCCTGGAGCGCCGCAAACTGCTCAAGGCCCTGGGTGCCAACCTGGTGCTGACCGAAGGCCCCCTCGGCATGAAGGGCGCCATTGCCAAGGCCAACGAGATCCTCGAATCCGAGCCGGGCAAGTACGTGCTGCTGCAACAGTTTGAAAACCCGGCCAACCCAGAAATCCACGAGCAGACCACTGGTCCCGAGATCTGGGACGCCACCGATGGCGAAGTGGATGTGTTCGTGGCGGGCGTCGGCACCGGCGGCACCATCACCGGGGTCTCCCGCTACATCAAGAAGACCAAAGGCAAGGCCATCGTCTCCGTGGCGGTCGAGCCCAGCGAATCCCCCGTCATCAGCCAGAAACTGGCGGGTGAAGAGATAAAGCCCGGTCCCCACAAGATCCAGGGCATCGGCGCCGGCTTCATCCCGGGCAACCTGGATTTGAGCCTGCTGGACCGCGTCGAGCAGGTGAGCAGTGACGAAGCCATCGAGATGGCCCGCCGCCTGATGGAAGAGGAAGGGATCCTGGCCGGTATCAGCTCCGGCGCTGCCGTGGTCGCTGCCAACCGTCTGGCCGAGCTGCCGGAGTTCGAAGGGAAAACGATTGTCGTCATCCTGCCGAGCGCCGCCGAGCGTTACCTCTCCAGCGCCCTCTTCGCCGGAGTGTTCAGCGAGCAGGAATTGCAGCAGTAGTTGATCAGCCAACACCAAAACGACGGCGCTCCTCGGAGCGCCGTTTTCATTATGCGCTAAACTCTCTAGCCACCAGTGCCACTCGGCCCCTTATTTTTTGGGGTAAAATAACAAACTTGGATATGACAAAAAAAGCAGACATTCTGTGATAAATCTCATATCCTGTGCGGCGTCACGAGGTGTTTGCTGGCAAGGTATCACAAGGTAACAAAGTGTTATTTTTCGTTAGAAAATAATTTCAGACCAGGCCTGACGCGGCTTGCAGCCTGATAGCGAAAAATTACCTAGCCACAACGCCGAATACTGCACAGAAAATTGACCTGGATTAAACCATTGCAGGTCTGATTTCGTTACTT
Source organism: Aeromonas sp. QDB14 (assembly GCF_027707845.1). Lineage (NCBI taxonomy): Bacteria > Pseudomonadati > Pseudomonadota > Gammaproteobacteria > Aeromonadales > Aeromonadaceae > Aeromonas > Aeromonas sp. QDB14. Next base: position 24,434 of record NZ_JAPCJD010000056.1, read on the forward strand.
TACAACATATCCATACTGACACGGTGAGACAGGAAGCCTCATTGGCGACCATCTCTCCAAACAATATCAATAATATGGGGTGAAACCATGTACGAGAAGTCTGTTGTTATTACTGCTGAAAACGGCCTGCACACCCGTCCTGCAGCTCAGTTCGTGAAAGAAGCCAAAGAATTCCAAAGCGAGATCACTGTGGTCTCCGGTGGCAAATCCGCCAGCGCCAAGAGCCTGTTCAAGCTCCAGACCCTGGGTCTGACCAAAGGCACCAACGTGACCATCCAGGCTGACGGCCCGGACGCTCAGAAAGCCGTTGAGAAGCTGGTTGCCCTGATGGACGAGCTGGAGTAATCCAGCTTTATTCCTCCCCCACAGTCGTTTTAATAGGAAGGATTATGATATCTGGCATTCTTGCGTCCCCCGGTATCGCATTCGGCAAGGCGCTTCTTCTGAAAGAAGATGAAATCGTTATCAATCAGGGCAAGATTCCCGCCGAACAGATTGATGCCGAGATCAACCGCTTCCTCGAAGCCCGCACCAAGTCAGCCGCACAGCTGGAAGCCATCAAAGAGATGGCCGGTCGCACCTTCGGTGAAGAAAAAGAGGCCATCTTCGAAGGCCACATCATGCTGCTCGAAGATGAAGAGCTGGAAGGGGATATCAGATCCTTCATCAAAGAACACAAGGCCTCTGCCGACAGAGCCGTTCACGAGGTGATCGAACAGTACGCCAAGATGATGGCCGATCTGGATGACCCCTATCTGCGTGAGCGCGCCACCGACTTCCGTGACATCGGCACCCGTCTGGTCAAGAACGTACTGGGCATCGCCGTTGTCAACCTGAGCACCATCGACGAAGAGGTCATCCTGGTCGCCAAAGACCTGACCCCGTCTGAAACCGCTCAGATCAACCTGAAATACGTGCTGGGCTTCGTCACCGACATCGGTGGCCGTACCTCCCACACCTCCATCATGGCCCGCTCCCTGGAGCTGCCGGCCGTTGTGGGCACCAACGACATCACCGAGCGCGTCAAGAACGGTGACATGCTGGTGCTGGATGCGATCAACAACCAGGTCATCATCAACCCGACCGCCGACCAGTTGAACGAAGCCAAGAAGTTCCAGGCCCAGTTCCAGGCCGAGAAGGACGAGCTGGCCAAGCTCAAAGACCTGCCTGCCATCACTCTGGATGGCCACCAGGTCGAAGTGTGCGCCAACATCGGGACCGTCAAGGATACCGAAGGCGCCATCCGCAACGGCGCCGAAGGCGTGGGTCTGTACCGTACCGAGTTCCTGTTCATGGACCGTGACGCGCTGCCGACCGAAGACGAGCAGTTCAAGGCTTACAAAGAAGTGGCCGAAGCCATGCCGGATCAACCGATCATCGTCCGTACCATGGACATCGGCGGCGACAAAGAACTGCCCTACATGAATTTCCCGAAAGAGATGAACCCCTTCCTGGGCTGGCGTGCCGTGCGTATCTTCTTCGATCGCACCGACATCATGCACGCCCAGCTGCGGGCCATCCTGCGTGCGTCTGCCTTTGGCAAACTGCGCATCATGTTCCCGATGATCATCTCCGTCGAAGAGTTCCGCAGCCTGAAGGCTACCGTGGAGACGCTGAAAGCCGAACTGCGTGCCGAAGGCAAAGACTTTGATGAATCCATCGAAGTGGGTATCATGATCGAGACCCCGGCCGCGGCCGTGATGGCTCATCATATGGCCAAGGAAGTGGATTTCTTCAGTATCGGTACCAACGACCTGACCCAGTACACCCTGGCTGTCGACCGTGGTAACGAGATGATTTCCGCCATGTACAACCCGCTGTCACCCTCCGTCCTGACCCTGATCAAGATGGTGATCGACGCTTCCCATGACAATGGCAAGTGGACCGGTATGTGCGGTGAACTGGCTGGTGACGAACGCGCCACCCTGCTGCTGCTGGGTATGGGTCTGGATGAGTTCTCCATGAGCGCCATCTCTGTACCGCGTATCAAGAAGCTTATCCGCAACACCAACTTCGAAGATGTGAAGGCCATGGCCGACCAGGCGCTGAGCTTTGCCACCGCCGCCGAAATCGAAGCGTGCGTAGATAACTTTATTAAGCAGAAGGCAGTCTGCTAAGATCGGCTGCAAACAGCGACAATCATCTCTAGGAGCTTTTACTATGGGTCTGTTCGACAAACTGAAGAAACTGGTTTCCGACGACAGTTCTGACACTGGCGGCATCGAAATCTTTGCTCCGCTGTCCGGCGAAATCGTCCCCATCGAAGATGTGCCTGACGTCGTCTTCGCCGAGAAGATCGTCGGCGACGGCATCGCCATCAAGCCGGCCGGCAACAAGATGGTTGCTCCGTGCGACGGCACCATCGGCAAAATCTTCGAGACCAACCACGCGTTCTCTCTGGAGTCCGACTCTGGTATCGAGCTGTTCGTTCACTTCGGTATCGACACCGTCGAGCTGAAGGGTGAAGGTTTCACCCGTATCGCTCAGGAAGGTCAACAGGTCAAGCGCGGTGACACCATCATCGAGTTCGATCTGGCCGTTCTGGAAGCCAAAGCCAAGTCTACCCTGACGCCTGTGGTCATCTCCAACATGGACGAGATCAAAGAGCTGGTGAAGATGACTGGCGCCGTGACCGTGGGCGAAACCCCGGTGATCCGCATCAAGAAATAATGCGCCCTGGCCTGACGCCAGCGACCGCCAAAAACCGAAGCCTGGTGCTTCGGTTTTTTTTTGCCCCTTCCATCTCCCGATACTCCATGGGCTCCCGCACAGGTCAGCATGACGGCAAACAGGCAGAAATGTTATCGAGATCAACACGGGCATAAGCAAGCCGAGTACCCTCAAGAGGGATACCTGCGGGTCCTTTGGCTCGATATGAGACGGGATGAAAAGAGATAAACCGCTTAAGTGGCGAGGAGACAACGATGCTGAGAAATACCGAACAACGTTATGGCAGCCTGAGCATAGGGCTGCACTGGTTGACCCTGCTGCTGATGATCGCCGTCTATGCGCTGATGGAGTTCAGGGACATCTTCCCCAAAGGGTCGGCCGGCCGCGACCTGATGAAGGAGTTTCACTTCATGGTGGGTCTGCTGATCCTGGCGCTGGTGGTCGTGCGCCTGCTGGTGCGCGTGGGTAGCCCTTCACCGCGTATCGTGCCCGAGCTCTCCCCCCTGATGCTCACGCTGGCCAAGCTCGCCCACCTGGCGCTCTATGGCTTCCTGATCCTCACCCCGCTGCTGGGCTGGCTGCTGTTGAGCGCAGGGGGCAAGCCCATTCCCTTCTTCGGCCTGGCGCTCCCCGCCCTCATCGCCCCCGACGACGGCCTGAAGGGTACCATCAAGGAGCTGCACGAGACGCTGGCCAACATTGGCTATGCGCTGATTACCCAGCACGCGGCGGCAGCCATCTACCACCACCATGTGCTCAAGGACAACACCCTGACCAATATGCTGCCCGAGCGCAAATAACCGGCGACGGGTTGCACACCAACAAAAAGGCCCCTGTGACAGGCAATGCTGTTCACTTAAGCGGAGCCGCATTGCGATTTACCGGAAAACGGGTCTTTGATATCTTCACCGCCCTGGGT
>NZ_JAPCJD010000057.1:0-27868 GCF_027707845.1 Aeromonas sp. QDB14
CCAGTGATTGGTTCCGGATTGTCCTACAGCAGAAGGATCGGTCAATGGATCCTTAACTGATCAGCATTGCGGCACTGCCGGGCTTTTTGCGCTCTGCAGGGCGCCAGGGTGCCCGGGCAGGGATAAGGCTTAGGAGAAACCGGACTCCTTGCTACACTGCGGTGCCCCCACAGAGGAAAAATCACATGGAATGTCGTCAGGGATGCGGTGCTTGCTGCATCGCCCCCAGCATCAGCAGTGCCATTCCCGGCATGCCGGACGGCAAGCCCGCCGGTGTGCCCTGTGTGCAGCTCGATGCGCACCTGGGGTGCAAGATCTTCGGCCAGCCGGAGCGCCCGGCGGTGTGCGGCGGCTTTCGCCCCATGGCGGACGTGTGCGGCTCCCATCGCCAGGAGGCCATCTGGCTTATCGGCGAGCTGGAGCGGCTGACCGCCTGAGCCCTTGACCCTCTCCCTCGGGGAAAGGGGGTCTGCTTGTCCTCCTCATCCCCGCCCCTTCTCCCGCAAGGGAGAAGAGAGCCACCATTCGGAACAATGGCAATAAACAATCCCAATAAAAAGAGGCCGCAATTGCGGCCTCTTCCTGTTTCGTGACGAACTGGCGTCAGACGTCGGCCAGCTGCAATGCCTGGCGGTAGTACTCGTTGGCCTTGTTGGTCAGGCGGCGCTTGTCCATCACCTGGCCGAGGGCGTGGTAGAGGGCGGCATCAGGCGCCTTCGCCACCTCCTGCTCCAGCAGGCGCTGGGCGTCGTCCAGCTGACCGGCCAGCAGGCAGACCCGGGCCAGCGCCGCCTCGGCGCCCGGCTGATCCTGGATCTTTCTGAGCAGGGTCAGCATGGGCTGGTAGTCGTCCAGTTTGAGCTTGGGCAGGCGGGCGAACAGCTCGGGGGAGGGATCCTTGCGCAGGGCATCCAGCCAGAGATCGGCGGCTTCGGCATCGGCCCCCAATCGGCGCAGGCGATCCCCGTAACTGGCCAGCAGCACGGGATCCTGGCGCTGTTTGCGGGGCAGACCCTGCCAGACCGTGCGCAGGGTGTCGAGGGAGCCGCTGGCGGCCTCCAGACGACCGCACCACGCCTGGTGCAGCAGGGTCTCTTCCTGCTGGGCGGTCAGCTTGCCCACCTTGCGCAGGGCAGGGGCGAGATCGATGAGGGCCGTCCAGTCTTCACGGGCCAGGTACACCTGACGCAGCTGATCCAGCACCATGGGGTGGCGCGGGTTGAGGGCATAGATGGACTCGAGGCGGCCGAGGGCGCTGTCGTACTGGCCCTGCTCAATCTGCAACTGGGTCTGGATCAGGGTCAGTGCCAGCTCTGCCTTGGGGTTCTCTTCCTGGGCTTTCTGCAGGTAGTGATCCCGGCGCACGTCATCGCCCCGGGCCTGGGCCACCCGGGCGGCGCTCAGGTAGTTGAGCAGCGGGGTGTCGCTGTTGTCTGCGCCCTTGATGAGAAGCTTCTCGGCCTGGTTGTAGTGCCCCTCTGCCATGGCCAGGGTGGCATTGACGGTTTGCAGGTTGGCCTTGCGGCGGCGGCGGGAGCCGAACCAGCCCTGGGTCTTGCGGCGCAGGCCGAACAGGCGGGCCAGCACCCATTCCACGATGAGCAGGGCGCCGTAGAACAGCACCGCCAGGATCACCGCGCTGGTGACCGAGGATTCCACCGTGTAGTTGCCCAGCGAGATGAGCACATAACCCTTGTTGCCGGAGGCTTCGGGACCGAAGATGAGGCCCGCCACCATCACGGCGACTATGACGATCAGACGAATCATGGTCTCCTCCTCAGTTGCCGGCCAGGATGCGTTGCAGGCGTTCGGTCAGCACCTGTTCCAGCATGGTCTGGGTCTTGAACTGATCCGGGTAGTCAAACTGGATCTGCTCGCCTTTGAGCTTGTCGAGCTCGGACTGCATGTACTGGGTGGCGCTGTTGTCGGCATCGAAATACTGGGTCAGCCAGCGCTGGGCCTTCTCCAGGCTGTCGACATAGAGGGACTGCTGTTCACGATAGACGGCGAGCTGGGCCTGCAGCAGCTTGGTCTTGAGGTTCTCCCGCAGGAAGATCTCCTGCTGCGGGGAGAGCAGGGCTTCCACGGCGCCATCGCGGCGACGGATGGTGATGAAGTTTTCGGTGAACTTGACCCAGTTCTTCTTCAGGTTGCTCTGCCACTCGTCCGGGTTGGTGCTGACGGTCTGGTCGGGCTCGCTCTTGGCTTCCGGCATGCTGACGGTGGAGAGGGGCAGCAGCTCGATCTGGTCCGAGAGGGCGGCCAGCTTCAGGGTCAACCCTTCGCGATCGACTCGCGGCATCCCCTTGAGCTTGGCGATGTCTTCCGCCAGCGCCTTGCGGATGGGCATCAGGCTGGGGTCGTTGAGCGCCTTGATGCGCTCGTCGGCGTTGCCGAGCAATGTGATGGCGGAGACGATGTCGTGTTCGAGCCACAGCTTGCGGCCCGCCATGCGCACCAGGTATTCGGATTCGGCCAGCATCCAGTCGTTGGGGCGCTTGTCGTCCAGATCCAGCACCTTGGTCTGCAAGGCGTCCAGCGCCTCCTGCAACTGCTGCTGGCTCTTGCCGAGGGCACCGATCTGTTCGGCATCCTTGCTGCTGCCCTGATCAATCCTGGTCATGGCGCCGGCCAGTTGCTGCTTGAGGGCTACCAGTTCGGCCTGCTGGGCAACGGCGTTCTGGTGTCCGTGGACATAGAGACCGCCGGTCAGTCCCAGGGCCAGCAGAATGGCGATGCCGCCGAGCACGGCACCCGAGCCGCCCTTCTTGCCGTCGGGGGCCTTCTGGCCGGGCTGGTTGTTGTCGGCCACGGGGGCCGCGGCACTCGGCTGGACTTCTTGCTGTTCAGTCATTCCATCTTCCTCAGTTCCAGGGCGGCCACCAGAGCCTGGTTGGATGCACCTTGGGCAATCACGATACGGGTAAAACCAGCCTCCCCGGCCATCTCGGCCACCCGGGGACTGGGCACCACCAGCAGGCGGTCATAAAGCCAGGGGTGCTGCGGGCCGGGCACCAGCGCCAGCAGCCGCTGCAGCAGTTCACCGCTGGTGACGAGCAGGCTGTCGAGGCCGGCTCCTTGCCAGCGGCGGGTCAATGCATCCCCGTCAAGGTCGGGGTAGTGGCGCTCGTAGGTGGCACAATAGTGCACCAGTGCGCCGCGTGAGGCCAGCGTCCGGGCGATGAGATCCCGCCCGTCGTTGCCGCGCAGGATCAGCACCCGCTTGCCGCTCACTCCCTGCAGGGCCGGCAGGGCCAGCAGGCCTTCGCTGCGGGGATCGTCCGGGCGCAGCGCCTGGATACCCGCCTCGGCGAAGGCATCCGCGCTTGCCTGACCGACCGCAAAGTAATCAATATGTGGCCAGGTCAGACCAGTTTGCAACAGAAAATGATGTGCAAAATGAACGGCATGCATGCTGACGGCGATGACGATGTCCGCTGCAGGCAGCCATTCGGGCAGGCGGGCGAGTTCGCTGCCCGGACGGGTTTCCAGCAGCGGGCAGCAGAGCGGAGCGTGACCGTGCTGACGCAGCAGGGCTGTCAGCTCGGCGGCCTGGGCGGCCGGACGCACCACCAGGGGGACCATCAGGCCGCGCCCCGGCAGGGTGGCCATGATCCGATCCTGACCGGACTCATGCCCGGTAGACCTCGGCCAGTATGGTGTCTGCCCCGTCGGCCAGCAGACGCCGGGCCAGCGCTTCTCCCAGGGCCTCGCCGTCGGCCAGGGGGCCGCGGATCTCGTCGCGGATGACGCGGGCACCGTCCGGGCTACCCACCAGGCCCCGCAGCCAGACCTCGTTCCCCTGCACCAGGGCATAGGCACCGATAGGTACCTGGCAGCCCCCCTGCAGGGCGCGGTTCATGGCCCGTTCGGTGAGTACCCGGATGCGGGTCTCGGCGTGCTCCAGCGGCGCCAGCAGGGCGTGCAGCTCAACATCGTCCAGGCGGCACTCGATGCCGACCGCCCCCTGGCCGTTGGCGGGCAGGCTCTGCTCCGGCTCGATGAAGGCGGTGATGCGATGGGCCATCTCCAGCCGTTTCAGACCGGCGGCGGCCAGGATGATGGCGTCGTAGTCACCGGCATCCAGCTTGGCGAGGCGGGTGTTGACGTTGCCGCGCAGGTCGCGGATCACGAGATCCGGGCGAGCCGCGCGCAACTGGCACTGACGGCGCAGGCTGGAGGTGCCGACCACGGCCCCCTGCGGCAGCTCGTCAATGGCGGTGAAGCGGTTGGAGACGAAGGCATCGCGCGGGTCTTCCCGCTCGCAGATGGTGTGCAGGCCGAGTCCCTCGGGAAACTCCACCGGCACGTCTTTCATGGAGTGAACGGCGATGTCGGCCCGCCCTTCGAGCATGGCAGTCTCCAGCTCCTTGACGAACAACCCCTTGCCACCGACCTTGGCGAGCGGGGTATCGAGGATCTTGTCACCCTGGGTGCTCATGGGCACCAGTTCGACCTGCAGATCGGGGTGGAGCGCCTCCAGCCGATCTTTCACAAAGTTGGCCTGCCACAGGGCCAGTGGGCTCTTGCGAGTGGCAATTCTCAGGGTTCGGGCTGCCATATCAATCAGTTGTTTCATCTTTAGAGAGGAAAACGATCTTACCACCCTTTGCAGGGGCTTTCATGGCGCAGCCCGCAAAAGCGGGGCCAAGCTCAAAAACGGCAGTTGAAAAGAATTTTCATTACGCCAAAAATTGATTTTAAGACACTGAAAATACAGTGTTTTATTGCTTTCCATTGATACCGTTAAGGCAGTGCTCAGAAATAATCCGGTGATTGTGTGCGGGCTTGTTTACCACCGCTGTTTGCATTGTTAACATGATCACACTTTTTTGACGTCTCCCCGTTTTGGTGCGTCATTTCTCTTCCCCCATAGGTAGGGCATTGCTGGTAAAACTCGACACGCTGGTGGCGCGCTACGACGAGCTGAATCGTCTCAAGACGCAACGAGCGCTGGATCTCATGAGTCGCTACGGGCAGCAGGTTTTCCACTTGCTGCCTGTCATGCTGCACTTCAATCACCCCCTGTTGCCCGGTTATGTGGCAGGGGATGTGCCTCATGGTATCTGGAGTTTTGTCGCCAACGAGGCCCAGCAGGCCTTCATCCAGGATCTCTGCCAGAACGCCAACTGCCAGGGTGGTCTCAGTACCCACGACAAGTCCATCCAGGGCCTCTACTCCATGGGGAGCACCTCCTCCATCGGTCAGTGCTGCCACTCGGATCTCGACATCTGGGTCTGTCACGTGGCCGGTCTGTCGAGCGAGCGCCTCGCCCTGCTGGAACAGAAGTGCCAGCACCTCTCCATGTGGGCCGAGCAGCGGGGGGTCGATCTCAACTTCTTCCTGATCCCCGAAGACAAGTTCCGTCAGCGCAACGATGCCCAGATGCAGGGGGAGAGCTGCGGCAGCGCCCAGCACCTGCTGCTGCTTGACGAGTTCTACCGCAGTGCCATGCACATCGCCGGCAAGCGGCTGCTCTGGTATCTGGTGCCGGCCGAATATGACGATCACTACGACGACTACGTCAACGGCCTGTTTGCCCACGGCAAGTTGAGCCAGGATGACTGGCTCGATCTGGGGGGCTTTGATCGCATTCCTGCCGAGGAGTATTTCGGCTCCGCCCTGTGGCAGCTCTACAAGGGGATCGACTCCCCCTACAAGGCGGTGCTCAAGTCGGTGCTGATGGAGGCCTACTCCCACGAGTATCCCAACACCCGGCTGCTGTCGGTGACCAGTCGCGACTGGTTCCAGCACAACGAGGGGATGCACTACCGTCTCGACAACTACTGCCTGATGCTGGACAAGGTGACCAACTACCTCAAGTCCATCGGCGACATGCAGCGCCTCGATCTGGTGCGTCGCTGCTTCTATCTGAAGGTGTGCGACGGGCTGAGCCATCCCAAGGAAGATCACTCCCCGGACTGGCGCCGGGAGCAGATGGCCCAGCTGGTAGCCTACTGGGGCTGGAGTCCGGAGCGCCTTTACCACCTTGATCACCGCCAGGAGTGGAAGGTCGAGGACGTCAAGGTGGCCTACGCCGAGTTGCTGGAGGCCCTGATGCAGAGCTACCGCAATCTCATCCAGTTCGCCCGGCGCAACAACATCAGCGAGTCCATCAACCCGGAAGACATCGGCATCCTGTCGCGCAAGCTCTATGCCGCATTCGAGAGCCTGCCGGGCAAGGTGCAGCGCATCAACCTCAAGATTGCACCGGATCTCGGCGAGCCGGATCTCAGCCTGGTACAGGTGCCCCACGGTCGCCTGAATCGCGCCGGCTGGTATCTCTACAAGCATTCCCTCGAACCCGCCGACATCATCGGCCGGGCGCCGCTCGAATATAACGGCTACATCAGCAAGCTGGTTGCCTGGGCCTATTTCAACGGCCTGCTGACGCCCCAGTCCCGGGTGCACCTGTTCAACCAGGGCTCGGATCTGCACATCGACAACCTGCATCAGTTCTGTCGCGATCTCTCCGGCACCTTCCCGGTCAAGTATCCCCGCGCGACCAACCTGGCCCTGAGCCGGCCGTGCGAGATCCGCCAGCTCTCCATCTTCCTGAACCTGGAGACGGACCCGTCCAGCCACTGGGTGGGGCAGGTGATCGAGTTCGATGCCAACGCCGCCGATGTCTTCTCGTTCGGTCGCAACCAGGAGTGTCTGGTGGGATCCGTGGATCTCGTCTATCGCAACTCCTGGAGCGAGATCCGCACCCTGCACTTCGAGGGAGAGGAAGCCGTGGTGGACGCCCTCACCACCATCCTCGGCAAGATGCACCAGGATGCCGCGGCCCCCGAGATGATCGAGGTGTTCTGCTACAGCCAGCACTTCCGCTCCCTGGTGCGCACCCGCTTCCAGCAGCTTGTGGCTGAATGCATCGAGCTGCGCCTGGCCCGGGACAAGCAGCAGCTGGTCAAGACGCTGGCGCTCGGCAAGGAGAAGTACGGCATCTTCTTCGAGCGGCGCGGGGTGTCGGTCAAGAAGCTGGAAAACGCCATCGACTTCTACCGCCACATCTCCCACAACAAGCTGGATCACCTGCCGCTGCGCCTCGACAAGACTCACAGCCAGCACCTGCCCGGTATCGTCGACGCCTACGCCAGCGAAGGGCTGGTGCAGTTCTTCTTCGATACCCGGGATGCAGGCACCAACATCTATATCCTGGACGAGGCGAATCGGGTGGAGATCTACCAGCACTTCGCCGGCAACAAGGACGAACTGGTACAGGGGGTGAACCGGTTCTACACCTCGGGTCACGAGCGATTCAGCAATGCGGGTCAGTTCAGCAACTTCAACCTGCCCCAGTACTACGAAATCGTGCAGGTGGGTGACAAACTCGATGTGATCCCCTACCGCAGCCAGAGCCCGCAGCGGGACACGCCAGGCGCGGCGCAGGAAGTAGGATGATGTGCTGATAACAGCACCGGCAAGATGGCAAACGGCCTGCATGATGCAGGCCGTTGTCCTATCCGTGGTACGGGAATCTGGCGTGGAGGGGGCGCAGCCAGTGACGGATGTCGGCGAGCATCGCCGTCAGGGATGAAAGCAAACGGCCTGCTGATGCAGGCCGTTGTCTTACCCGTGATCCGACAATCAGGCGCCGAGGCGGGCCAGCAACCAGCTGCGAATGTCGCCCAGCTGGGGGCGGCAGATCTCGTGGCGCATGGGGTATTCGTGCCACTCGGGGCTGAGTCCCGCCGCTTCCAGCCGGTTCTTGGCGTCCCAGCCCATGGAGAGGTTCACCACGTCGTCATAGATGCCGTGCATGTAGCAGATGGGCAGGGCGCGGACCGCCTCGCTCATTTCGCCGGGCAGGGCATCGGGTACCGCCAGATAGGTGGACATGCAGAGCAGGCCTGCCAGGGGCACCGGATGACGCAGGGCGGTGAAGGAGGCGATGACGCCCCCCTGGGAAAAGCCGGCCAGCACGATGCGCTCGGGGGCGAAACCCTCGGCCACCAACTGTTCGATCAGCGAAGCGATACGGGCTGCTGACTCCCTGACATGGGACTCCACGGCGCGATCCGCCGGATCCTCGAAGCTCTTGATGTCGTACCAGCCGCGCATCCGGTAGCCCATGTTGATGGTGATGGGGCGCTCGGGAGCATCCGGCAGCAGATGGCGGACGGGCAGGTCGGCGGGCAGGGCCAGCGCCTCCACCAGGGGGGCGAGGCCGGCGCCGGAGTCCCCCAGCCCGTGCAGCCAGATCACCGCATGGCGGGCACCTTCGGGATGCAGATCCGTCATGAGAAGACCACGGGCTCGCCGGCCTGGGTGGTGCAGGCCCGGGTCAGCAGGGCCTTGAGCTCGTCGCCGAAGCGGTTGTCGATCCAGCTGTCACCGCGCAGCTCGAAGTGGAAGCCGTTCTCCCGGGTGGCGACCCAGATCTGGTGCAGGGGCTCCTGCTTGTTGATGATGACCTTGGTCTTGTTCTCGAAGCTCAGGGTCAGCACCCCGCCGGCGCGTTCGCAGTCGATATCCGGATACCCCTCGTCGATGGTGTCTTCCACATACTGGAAAAAGGCGTCGGTCAGGGCGTGATACTCGTGATCCTTCATCGGTTTATCCTGTTGCTTTTAACAATGTGAGTGCGATTATAGAGGGCCAAAAATTTTTTCGCAGCGAACCATTATGATTACCCAGTTCACCAAGTGCCTGTTTGCCGCGTCGCTGTCGCTCGGGTTGGCCGCCTGTGGCCTGACGGGGCCGCTCTACATGCCGCCGGCCGAACAGCCCGCACCTGCAGAGCAGACACAGCCCAAGACAGAGAGTACACCGCAAGCCGCCTCGCCTGCGACCGCTACACCGGCCTCAGAGGCCGCGCCGCAATAATCTAGGAAGGAACCGCCCCCTTGGATCACTTTAACTACGACGCAGACGGTCAGCTTCAGGCCGAACAGCTTCCCCTGCAACAGCTTGCCGACCAGTACGGCACTCCGCTCTATGTCTACTCCCGCGCCACCCTGGAACGCCACTGGCATGCCTTCGACCAGGCGGCTGGCGACATTCCCCACCTGATCTGCTACGCGGTCAAGGCCAACTCCAACCTGGCCCTGCTCAATCTGCTGGCACGCCTCGGTTCGGGCTTTGACATCGTCTCCGGCGGCGAGCTGTCCCGGGTGCTGGCGGCGGGCGGTGATCCGGCCAAGGTGGTCTTCTCCGGCGTCGCCAAGAGCGAAGCCGAGATGCGCCTTGCGCTGGAAAAAGAGATCCTCTGCTTCAACCTGGAGTCCGAAGCCGAGCTGGAGCGCCTGAACCGGGTCGCAGGCAGCATGGGCAAGAAGGCGCGGGTCTCGGTGCGGGTCAACCCGGACATCGACGCAGGCACGCACCCCTATATCTCCACCGGCCTCAAGCAGAACAAGTTCGGCATCCCCATCGAACAGGCGCCCGCCATCTATCGCAAGGCGGCGGCCATGGCCCACATCGAGATCAAGGGGGTGGATTGCCACATCGGCTCGCAACTTACTGAATTGAATCCCTTTATGGAGGCGGCGGACAAGCTGCTCAAGCTCATCGACGAGCTGGCGGCGGAAGGCATCCACATCCATCACCTGGACGTGGGCGGCGGTCTGGGGGTCAACTACGGCGCCGAGCAGCCGCCGCACCCCACCGAGTATGCCGAGGCGCTCAAGCAGAAGCTGGCGGGCCGGGATCTGACCCTCTTGTTCGAACCGGGCCGCGCCATCGTCGCCAACGCCGGTGTACTGCTGACCCGGGTCGAGTTCCTCAAACCCGGCGAGACCCGCAACTTCGCCCTGATCGACGCCGGCATGAACGATCTGCTGCGCCCCTCCCTCTACGGCGCCTGGATGAACATCATCGAGGTGGACAGCCGTGCAACCCACGAGAAGGCACTCTATGACGTGGTGGGCCCGGTGTGCGAGACCGGCGACTTCCTCGGCAAGGAGCGTACCCTGGCGATTGCCGAGGGCTCCCTGCTGGCGGTGCGTTCCGCTGGCGCCTACGGCTTTACCATGTCCTCCAACTACAACACCCGACCCCGTGCGGCCGAGGTGCTGGTGGACGGTGACCAGGCGCACCTCATCCGTGAGCGGGAGCAGTTGGCGGATCTCTGGCGTGGCGAGCACCTGCTGCCGTGATGGATGGATTTTCAGCGTTCCTCCATGTGAGAGCGTGATTAACGGTGAGACAGGAACGCGCGATGTTGATTGAGTTTTCCAAAATGCACGGCCTCGGTAACGACTTCATGGTGGTGGATGGCGTCACCCAGAAGGTGTTCTTCAGCAACGACATCATCAAGAAGCTGGCGGATCGTCACTTCGGTATCGGCTTCGACCAGCTGTTGCTGGTGGAGCCGCCCTATGACCCCGAGCTCGACTTCCATTACCGCATCTTCAATGCCGACGGCAGCGAGGTGGAACAGTGCGGCAACGGGGCCCGTTGCTTCGCCCGTTTCGTGCGTCTCAAGGGGCTGGTCAACCGGGATCGCATCGCGGTCAGCACCGCCCGGGGCCGCATCACTCTGCAGCTGGAAGGGGAGAACCAGGTCACGGTCAACATGGGGGTGCCCCAGTTCGAGCCGGGCAAGATCCCGTTCCGTGCCCAGAAGGCGGAGAAGACGTATCTGCTGCGGGCCCAGGATCACACCGTGATGTGCGGCGCCGTCTCCATGGGCAACCCTCACTGCGTCATCGAGGTGCCCTCGGTGGCCGATGCGCCGGTGGAGACCCTGGGACCCATCATGGAGCGCCACGAGCGCTTCCCCGAGCGGGTCAACGTCGGCTTCATGGAGATGGTCAACGCCAGCGAGATCAAGCTGCGGGTCTTCGAACGCGGGGTGGGGGAGACCCTGGCCTGTGGGACCGGGGCCTGTGCGGCCGTGGTGATAGGCATCAGCCAGGGCAAGCTCAAGGAGCGGGTCACCGTCACCCTGCCGGGTGGCAAGCTGACCATCGCCTGGAAGGGACCGGGTCAGCCCGTCTACATGACGGGGCCGGCCGAGCACGTCTTTGACGGCCAGATAGAGTTGTAGACAAGGAGCGGGTGATCCCGCTCCATCAACGGATCATATCGGGGCCCTTGGCCCCTTTTTCGGATGGATCAACCAAGTTATGAGCGAACTCAAACGGCAGGAATCACTGGTGGATGAAGCCACAGTGCTGGAGTACCTGGCCCGTTATCCCGAGTTTTTCCTGCGTCACGGGGCCATGCTGGACAAGATCCGCATTCCCCATGCGCAAAAGGGCACCATCTCCCTGGTGGAGCGCCAGCTGGACAGACAGCGGGAGCGCATCGAGCAGCTGGAGCAGGAGATCACCGAACTGATGGGGGTCGCCAGCGAGAACGAGCGGATCTTCCGGGTCTATGCGGATCTCTACGGGGAGATCTACGGCTGCCAGACCCTGTTCGAGCTGAGCGCCGTGATGGGCAAGGCCTTCGTCCAGCGGCTGCGACTCACCGGCCTGCGGCTCTGGCTCAACCCCAGGCATTTCCAGCTGAGCGGCCCCGAGCAGCGTTTCCTGGCGCAGGGCAAACAGCTCGAACAACTGCTGGGCCAGCGCCTGCCCGGCACGGACTACTATTTTGGTCGCCTCAACCAGAGCGAGAAGCAGGCGTTGTTTGGCAATGATGTGCTGGTCAACTCGGTGGCCCTGATGCGGCTCGGGGAGCTCGGCGTGCTGGCCTTCGCGAGCTCGGATCCCAGCCACTTCACCCCCCACAACGACACCCTGCTGCTGGGTCAGCTGGGGCGTCTGTTGCAGCTGCGTCTGCCCGAGCTGGCCCGTGGCTAAGGCAACGACCCGATCCCCTGCCAGGACGCCCCCTGCCGCCGACCCCCTGCCGGTCGCACTGGCGGGGGAGCTGAACGCCTTTATCGAATACCTGCGGGTCGAGCGCCAGCTCAGCCCCCACACCCGCAGCAACTATCAGGCCCACCTGGAAGCCATGACCGCCGAGCTGGTGAAGCTCGGGGTCGACGACTGGGCCCGGCTCGAGGCGAGCCAGGTGCGCAGTCTGGTGACCCGCATGCACAAGGGGGGGCTGGCGCCCCGTTCCCTTGCCACCAAGGTGTCGGCCCTGCGCAGCTTCTGCGACTGGCAGGTGCGCCAGGGGCGGCTCACCGCCAACCCGGCGCGTGGCATCGTCACCCCCAAGCAGGGGCGGCCCCTGCCCAAGAACCTGGACGTGGACGAGATGTACCAGCTGCTCAACATCACCGACGAGCAGGATCCGCTGGCGGTGCGGGATCGCGCCATCATGGAGCTGATGTACTCCTCCGGCCTGCGCCTTGCCGAGCTGGTGGGGCTCAACCTCGCGGACGTGAAGCTCGAGGAGCGCCAGCTCAGGGTGATCGGCAAGGGCTCGCGGGAGCGGGTGCTGCCCATCGGGCGGATGGCGGTGGAGTGGTTGCACAAGTGGCTCAAGGTACGCCCCCTGCTGGCCGGTGACGAGGGGGAGGCATTGTTCGTCTCCAAGCGCAGGCAGCGGCTCTCGGCCCGCTCGGTACAGGAGCGGCTCGACGGCTGGGGCAACAAGCAGGCGCTCAATGCCCACGTGCATCCCCACAAGCTGCGCCACAGCTTCGCCACCCACATGCTGGAATCCTCCGGCGATCTGCGGGCGGTGCAGGAGCTGCTGGGGCATGCGGATCTCTCCACCACCCAGATCTATACCCACCTCGACTTCCAGCATCTGGCCAAGGTATATGACAGTGCCCACCCGCGGGCGAAGCGGGATCCGGAAACGCCGGAGGATGAGTGATGTGGTGTGTGATCTGCGGAGATGACAATCTCCACGTCGCCCGGGTCAGGCGGGAGCTCGCAACGCCAGAGGATGAGGAGTAAAGAGGAACAGCCATGCAGTTTTACCGTCGCTGGCAGCCGGTGGCCGCCATCTCGTTCGATCTGGACGACACCCTCTATGACAACGGCCCCGCCATCGCGCGGGCGGAACAGTGGATGCTGGACCACCTGCGCAGCGAATACCTGGCTACCGCCATGCTGGACAAGCCGCGCTGGCTCGCGCTCAAGCGCCAGTTGCTGCTGGACCACCCGGCGCTTAGCCACGACGTCAGCCTGGCGCGCCAGCGGGGCATTCGCGAGGCCCTGGTGCAGGGGGGCATGGAGCCCGGGCTGGCGGAGCAGCAGGCCAGGGCGGTGTTCACCGGCTTCATGGCCGAGCGCTCGAAGATAGAGGTGAGCGAGGCGACTCACGCCCTGTTGGCTCGTCTGGCGGCGCGCTACCCGCTGGCGGTGATCACCAACGGCAACCTGGATCTGGAGCAGGCGGGTCTGGCTGGCTACTTCACCCTGGTCTGCAAGGCGGGAGCGGGAGCCAGAATGAAACCGGCACCCGACATGTTCGTGCAGGTGCAAGAGGCCCTGGGGCTGGCCCCCGGCCGCATCCTTCATGTGGGGGATCACCCGGTGACCGACGTGCTGGGGGCCAGGCTGCACGGCTTTCGGGCCGCCTGGCTCAACGAGAGCGGTCAGTCCTGGCAGTCGCTGTCGCTGCTGCCGGATGTGGAGCTGGGGCAGTTGCAGGATCTGGCCACCCTGCTGCTCTGAGCTGGGGATGAGGGACAGATTCCGTGATCTATATCTGACAATAACAACAAGGGAGCAAGGGCGTGAAGGGAATGAAGGGTGTCATCTGGCTGGCGATCCCCGTGGTGCTGGCGGGATGCGATCTGGTGCAAGACCGTTACCGGATGGAGTTCAGGGACGGATCCTGGCGGGAGATCGCCATCTCCCCGTTTTCCAACGAGGCGCGCTGGCGCGAGGGGTGTGCCACCGGCGAGATCCAGGTGGACATGACCCTGCCCCTGAAACGGGGCAAGGTGGTGAATGGCCGGGAGCAACTGCTCATCGGCGGCGAGCTGTTCGAGCTGGAGGATGCCCGTCTCTATCGCGGCAACGGCATGGTGCTCGGGCAGGCCCCGGACCATATCCAGCGGGGCCTCAAGGGGCTGGATGTCTGCCGTACCCTGCGCCCTGATCGCGGAGCCCTGCCCAAGCTCAAGGGCAAGGGATTCGGCGACTAGCCCGTCTGCTGCCTGAGCGGGCAGGAGGCGTCGCCGAAGGCAGTGGGCAGCTTGATGGCGTGGGGGGGTCACAGGCCCGCCACGTCGGATGCCTCTGGGCAGCCCCCGATGTACGAGGCCCTGCCCAGGCTCAAGGGCAAGGGGTCGGCGACTAGCCGACCTGCTGCCTGAACCGGCGGCAGGCGTCGCCAAAGGCAGTGAACAGCTTGATGGAGTGGGGGTTCTCGCTGGCCTTCCACTCCGGGTGCCACTGCACCGCCAGCAGGAAGGGGGAGAGGGCGGGAGCGTGGATCGCCTCGATCAGCCCGTCTTCGGCATGGGCCAGGGGGGCCAGCCCCTTGGCCAGCGTCTTGATCCCCTGCCCATGGAGGGAGTTGACCGGAATCGACGGTTGCTCCATCAGCTCGGCCAGCCAGGTACCGGGCACCAGCTCGACCTGATGGCTCTCGCCATACTGCTCGTCCACCGGGTCATCCGCATCCTCCCGATGATCGTCATAACCCGGCTCGCAATAGACCTTCTGGTGAATGTCGCCCCCCAGGGCCACGTTGATCTCCTGCATGCCGCGGCAGATCCCGAGGATCGGCAGGCCACGGTCGAGGGCGGCGCGCACCAGGGGAATATCGAACAGATCCCTGTCCCTGTCCTGGGGCTTCTCCGGGGTGAGGTTCTCCTGGCCATAGAGGGCAGGATCGATGTTGGAGCCAGCACCGCTCAGATAGACCCCGTCGGCGAGGTCCAGATACTGCTCCAGATCCTCGGTGCCACAGCAGGTGGGCACCAGCAGCGGCACGCAGTCGCTGATCTCCACCAGAGGCTTGATGTATTTGTGGGTCATGACCTGGTAGGCGTGGCCACTGCGGGTCTGGGCCCCCATGGTCATCAGCACGACGGGTTTGTTATGGGAACTGGGGTTGGGCATAGGTCACCTTGGCTATCCTTGGCGGTCTCATCCTGCGCCTTGGGAAGGCCCTTGCCGCCTCGGCTCGCAAGGGCATGCCTCAAGGCATGGTCGTGGGATCAGGGTCGCGCCAGCGTGCCAGAATCGTCGGTCAGCCTTGGCAACGACAGCCTGGATCCTGCCTCCAGTCTGCCAAGGCCGTTCAATATGTCAAACAAAATGATGCAATTATGTTAACCGTTGATGTCGAGATACGGCTGAGAGTCCCATATGAAGGGACTTGAGGGGGGATGCCTGGTGCGGCGAGAGATTTGATGGTGGATATATTAAACATCTGGCCGGGCGGCCGGATAGCAGAAGGGGCCCACAGGGCCCCTAGTCGACTCAGGCGTTCAGGATGAAACGTTCGATCACCTGGGCGGCCCCGTCTTCATCGTTGCGCCCCGTGGTGTGCTGTGCCAGCGCTTTGATCTCGTCGGTGGCGTTGCCCATGGCGACCCCGAGTCCGGCGTAGGCGATCATGTGGTGATCGTTGCCCGCATCCCCCACCGCGATCACCTGGGAGGCATCCAGCCCCAGGTGCTCGGCCAGGGCGGCGACGCCGGTGCCCTTGTTGCTGCGCTTGTTCATGAACTCGAGGAAGTAGGGGGCGCTGCGCACCACGGTATAGCGCTCGTGGAGTTCGGCGGGCAGCTGGGCGATGGCACGGGAGAGCAGGGGCTCTGGGTCAATCATCATCACCTTCATGATCTGCTCGTCGTCGGGCAGGGTGGCGAAGTCCACCAGGTTGATGGGTTGACCGATGAGACGGGATTCGTGCTCGGTGTAGGGGCTGATCTTTGGGCTGATGAGCCCCTGGCGGACGGAGAAGCCGTGGATGTTCACCCCCAGCTCACAGGCCAGGTGGGCGATGGCACGGGCGTCGCTGCCGGTCAGCAACTGGCTGCGGATGATGCGTTGCTCGGATACCTGCTGCACCAGGGCGCCGTTGTAGCAGATGACGTAGTCATCCTGGCCGGTGAGGCCCAGCTCGGTCAGGGCGGCGGTCATGCCTTCCAGCGGGCGGCCGGAGGCCAGCACCACGGTCACGCCCCTGGCGCGGGCTGCCGCGATGGCGGCCTGGGTGCGGGGGG
The DNA here is from genome assembly GCF_027707845.1 of Aeromonas sp. QDB14. Taxonomy (NCBI): domain Bacteria; kingdom Pseudomonadati; phylum Pseudomonadota; class Gammaproteobacteria; order Aeromonadales; family Aeromonadaceae; genus Aeromonas; species Aeromonas sp. QDB14. Next base: position 16,040 of record NZ_JAPCJD010000057.1, read on the forward strand.
AGATTCGGCCCTCTGGGGTCAGCAGGGTGCCATCCATATCCAATGCGATCAGCTTGTACATCTTCTCACTACCTGAGTCTGGCCGGCCCGCCCGATGGGGCCATGGGGAGGCCGAGTGTAGCGAAAAACGCCGCCGGGATCACGCCGCCTGCCGACGCGGGGGCTCGTTGCCCCTCAGCGTTGGCCCTGGTAGGGGGTCAGTTGCAGCTGATCTTCCCGGATGGCGAAGTGGATGGGGCCGTGCTCGATGTCGACCCTGTTGTGGTGATGGGCCATCTCCACCTCGACGCCGGGGAAGAGGCGCTGGGTGGCGATGATGTCCATGTTGGCCATGAGCGCCTGCAGCTCCCGTTGCGCCTCGGCGAGCTGCTCGTCCAGGCTCTTGCTCTCGTCGAACTGGCGGGTGCGCAGCGCCTTGATCTTCTGCAGGGTCTCGGGATTGCGCTTGTCACGGGGCAGTTGCAGCAGCCGCAGGATGAGATCCTGCAGCTTGTCTATCTGCTCGGCGCAGGTCTGTTTGCGCTGGCGCAGCGCCAGCTCCTGCTCCTTCTGGCTGAAATAGCCACCGAGGATCTGCAACCGGGTCCGGTTGGCCGCCGAGGCTCCGAGCACCGGTGCCATGATGAGCCGGTTGGCGATGTTGATGCCGCCGATGAGGTGCCCCTTGCGCATGGCGCTGTCCCCCACCTTGAGATCCTGGCCGCTGCGGCAATAGCAGTGACTGAGCTGGCTCAGGATATGGATGTCGCCATCGGCCTCCAGCCTGGCGTACTGGGCATAGCTGGCGTGGATCTCCCCCCCGGCGTTGAGGTGGCAGAGGTATTCGTCGTCCGCCAGCTTGCGCCCTATGATGCCGTTGCGCACCGTGATGGTGCCGCCGGATTCGATGTAGCCGCCCTCGACGAAGCCGCCGATCACCACGTCCCCGCTGGTCTTGACGCGCATGCCGGGCATGACGTCCCCGGTGACCAGCAGCGATCCCTCGAACTCGACGTGGCCGTGGCGGATGTCGACCTGCTTGACGTTGAGTACCTCGTCGACCCGCATCCCGGCACGCTCCTGACAGGGGAGCCCCGGGCGGGTCGCCAGCAGCAGGTCCGGATCCTCGGGGGAGAGGCAGGTGCCGTCACCCGGGGTCATGGCGCTCTCCTTGCCGTGGCGGGCGGTCAGGGTCTGGCCCGTCACGGTGAAGCCGTCGATGCCCTGGGTGGCGGGGTGCCTGCGCATCAGTAACGCCCCCGCCTTGACGGTGAGCAGGGTGCCGAGGTCGCGCATGTCCACCTTGCCGTGATCCCGCTCCTGGGGTTTGAGGATCCGCTCGGCTGCGGTCTCCACCAGCCGCTCCAGGCGGGTATCCAGGCCGTGCCTGGCGGCCTTGCCGAGGGCGATGACGGGATTGAGCTGGGCACCGGGGGCCGCCTCACCCGCCGCCTGGATGGCGGCGGCAAGCAGCCGCTCGCTCACCCCCTGCTTGACCGTGCTGGCCGCCAGGGCCTCCTGCAACCGGGCCAGGGTCAGGGGCTGACCACCCCAGTCCGCGGTGATCTGCGCCCTGGCGCTCATCTGGTCCTTGTCCACCTGGATGAGCAGCCTGGCATCCTGGCGCCGGGCAATGGGGACTGGCGGATGCGCGGGGGCATCCGGCTCTGCAATGAGGGCATTGAGCAGGGTGACGGCTTCACGGATCCCCTCGCCGAGGGGTTCGTAGCGCCGACAGTTGGAGAGTCGCAGCAGGGCCAGGACGTCGCTTTCCTGGATGGGCTCGGTGAGGCCCGGGGTGATGCGCAGGCAGACATAGCTCATGTCGGCCGACAGCTGAAACCACGCTTTGCTTAACACCGGGCCCTCCTTCGTTGTCCCTGTCCGGTTTGCCCCATGCCGGGGCCTCTCCTTGCCGGCATCCAATGCCGCCGGGGCGGATCCAACGCGCAGTATTCGGGTATTTTTCCTTCCGGGTCAATGATCTGAATGCAAATGGGTGAGCCGGGTTGAGGAAATTTCGGCTGACGGGAGAGGGGCGGAGCCGGCCATGTCATGGGCTCCATTGCGGTTTTTTAGCGCAATATGCTGACTTTTTATTCTTTCGCTATCCAGAGTGTCCATCACGTTGAGGGAGGCGATGCAAATCACCTTGCCAGGCAGGAAGAGAAGGATTTTAATCTGCCGCCGCCCCAGGGCGAGGACCCTGGTCGCCATCGATCAGCCCCTTTTTCTGTCCAACCGAACGAGCCCCATGACCGCCCAAGGCCACCTGCTGTTTTCCGTCACCTGCGTCCTGCTTGCCCACAAGGTCGAACTGACTCCGGCCCTGGCCGATGCCAGCCTGTGGCACATCGTCCCCATGGCCCTGGCGAGCGCCCTGCTGCCGGATCTCGATCACCCCCGTTCCCTGCTCGGGCGGCAACTGCCCTGGATCTCGGGGCCGCTCTCCCGGCTGTTCGGCCATCGCGGTTTCACCCACAGCCTGCTGGCGGTGGGGATGGGGGTCTGGGGGCTGGCCCAGGTGGAAGCCCCCTGGTTGCTGTCGGGGGCGGTGAAGGATGCCCTCATCGTGGGCTATCTCAGCCATCTGCTGGGGGACTGGCTCACCCCCATGGGCATTCCCCTGCTCTGGCCCTGGCGTCGGCGCTTTCGCCTGCCCGGCCTGCCCCTCAAGAGCGGCGGGGGTTACGAGAGGGCCTTCTGCCTGCTGACCCTGGCGCTCGCCGGGTACTGGGTCCATGGCGGCGCAGGTTTGGCTCACTTCTAGCCCCGGGCGCCCTCCTGGCATCTGGCCGTTCGGGTCAGGGTGAGGTAATCGGCGAGCACCGGCAGCCCCAGCAGGTGGCGGCGCAGCATGTCGAGGGCGGCGAAGGCGAGGACCCGGCGACCGCTCGCGGGATCCGGGTGGCTGACCCTGAGCGTCTGGCCGTGCAGTTGCCCGTCGGCGCAGAGCAGCAGCGGCACGCCGTCCGGCCCGGCACGGCCTATGGTGAGGCTCAGGGGGGCGGCGGGCACCGCCAGTTGAGTGAGGTCGTCGCTCAGGGTGTGGCTGAAGCCGGCGGTCAGGGCCGGGTGCCCGTGACACATGGTCAGCAGGGCGCCCCGGCTCTCCCCTTCCTGCAGGTGCAGCGACCGCTCCCCCAGCAGGGCCAGGATCTGGTTGGCAGGCGCCTCGTTGCCACGCCCCACCAGCCAGGGAGCGATGGCCGCAAGCAGCCTCGCCTCGGCGGCGTCCATGTCGGCGGTGCTGGCACCGTGGCCGATGAGCTTGAGCTCGATGAGAGGCATGGAGGAGCGGTAGCCCAGCTCGATGCCGGCAGGCCAGGGGGCCGCATCCAGCATGTCGCTGAGGGCGGACTCCGAGACGCCGAAGGTGTAGAAACGGCGCAGCTCGGTGTCGGTCTCTTCCCCGGCCAGCGCCTTGAGGCGGGGCATGATCTGTTCGCGCACCATCTGCTTGAACTCGAACGGCACGCCCGGGGTGAAGAAGAGCCGGCTCTGGCCGTGGCTGGCCGGGTGGCAGACCACAAAGCCGCAGGCGGTGCCCACCGGGTTGTCGAGGATCTCACAGTCCCGGGGCAGCCAGGCCTGCTTGGTGTTGCTCCGTGCCATGGTGCGGCCCCGGCTGGCATAGCGTTCGGCCATGGTGGCGAGCCAGTCCGGGAACAGGGTCAGGGGCTGGTCAAACGCCTCGGCCGCGGCCTGGGCGGTGAGGTCGTCCGCCGTGGGGCCGAGCCCCCCGCACACCAGTACCACCTCGGCGCGGTTGGCGCTCTCCTGCAGCACGGCTGTCAGATCCGCGAGGTTGTCCCCCACGGTGGCGCGGCGGCGCACCTGCCAGCCCTGCTCCAGCAAGAGGGCACTTAGCCAGGCGGCATTGGTGTCCACCACCAGGCCGGTCACTATCTCGTCGCCTGTGCTGATGATCTCGATGCGCATGGGGACTCCTTGGGTGGGGCCAGCCCTCTCAGGGCTTGCCGTGTTCGAAGTAGTAGCTGATCCGGGTGCGGGGGTTGAGGTATTCGAACACCGCCGGGGGCAGGCGTTTGGGCTGGATCACCTTGGCGATGGTCAGCCCGGCCGCGTCGAGGTCGATGATGGCCGCCTCCTGGCGCGGAATGCGGGGGTCGTATACCAGCACGGCGGGGTAGAGCAGGCGGGAGGCGTTGACCGACATCACCAGCCCCACCTGGCCGTTGGAGAGCTGCACCACGCTACCCGGGGGGTAGACCCCCATCAGCCGGATCAGCATGCCGAGGTGATCGGCGTTGAACTGGGACTTGCGCTGCTTGTAGAGGCTGCCGAGGGCCGCGTAGGGCACCTTGGCCTCCAGGTGGCAGAGGTTGTCGTACTCGTTGATGAGAGAGACGATCTGGGTGAGGGGATCGAGCTGATCGCCCTTGAGCCCCTGGGGGCCGGTGCCGTCCAGGTACTCATGGTGGTTCTGCACTATCTGCTTGGCCGCTTCCGGAAAATCGCTGACCAGCCCCAGCAGTTCCAGGCCGTAGCGGGGATGCTGGGCCATCAGGTTCTGCTCCGGCTTGGTCAGCGGCTCCGTCTTGCGCAGGATCTGGCTCGGGATCCTCAGCTTGCCGATGTCGTGGAACAGGGCCCCCATGCCGACCTGGCGGATTGCCTCGGCCGGCAACTTGCACTCCCGGGCGAGCAGCATGCTGAGCACGCTGACGTTGAGGGAGTGAAACTGCAGGCTGTTGCCATCATCGCTGTCAGAGACCAGGTGCAGCACCATCTCGTCCACCGAGAGGAGCTGCTCCGTCATGGCGTTGATCAGCTCCTGGGCCTCGCTGATGGCGATGAGGGGGCGGGACTGGATCTTGCCCATGAGGTTGCGCACCTGGGCCAGGGATTGGCGGAACTGTTTCTCGCACTGCTGCAGGTCGCGGCGATAGCGCTGCAACTGCTCGATGCGCCGCAGTTTCTCCTGCTGCATCTCCTCCTGGCGGGCGACAAGACCCTCTCCTTCAACCTCATCCGCCTGGGACTGGGTTTGTCCGAGGGGCTTGGGCGGCGTGTCGCTCTTGTCGGGAATGATGGTCACCAGCTTGAGGCCAAGGCGACGAATGAGCTCGATCTCCTCCTCGCTCTTGAGCTTGAAGCAGGAGAACAGAAACGGGTGCTCGCGCCATCCCAAAGGCAGGGAGACATAATTGCCGACTTGCAGCCGTTCTACGGAGATCTTGATTCCTGTCATGGGGTTGGGCACGAGGGACACACTGAGCCGTATGCTAGTCAAAGGGCGGGGTGAATACAAAAGGTATCTGATGACAGCGGGAGCGCTTTATTATAGGCTTCTAGATGTCCAGACATATTTACCGATGCAGTACAGGGAGTCAGCATGCCGATCAAGATCCCGGACCAGTTGCCCGCCGCCGAAGTGCTTGGGCAGGAGAACATCTTCGTGATGACGGAATCCCGGGCCGTCACCCAGAACATCCGCCCGCTGCGGGTGCTCATCCTCAATCTGATGCCCAAGAAGATAGAAACCGAGATCCAGCTGATGCGGATGCTCTCCAACTCGCCCTTGCAGGTGGACGTGGATCTGTTGCGCATCGACGATCGGGAGTCGAAAAACACACCCCAGGCGCACCTGGAGAACTTCTATCACGACTTCGAGCAGGTGAGAGGCAACAACTACGACGGCATGATCATCACGGGGGCGCCGCTCGGGCTGGTGGAGTTCGAGGAGGTGGTCTATTGGCCCCGCATCGTCGAGATCATCGAGTGGTCCCATCAGCATGTCACCTCCACCCTCTTCCTCTGCTGGGCGGTGCAGGCGGCGCTGAAAGCCTTGTACGGCATGGAGAAGCAGACCCACGGCGAGAAGCTCTCCGGGGTCTATCGCCACCACCGCCTCGACGAGCACGAGGCGCTGCTGCGCGGCTTCGATGACGAATTCGTGGCGCCCCACTCCCGCTATGCGGCCTTCGACGGGGATCTCATCCGCGCCCACACCGATCTGCAGATCTTCGCCGAATCGGAAGAGGCGGGCGTCTATCTGGCCGCCACCAAGGATTGTCGCCAGGTGTTCGTCACCGGCCATCCGGAATATGACGCCCTGACCCTGGATGGGGAATACCGGCGGGATCTGGCGGCCGGGCTCACCCCCGTCATTCCGGTCAACTATTACCCGAACAACGATCCAAGCCAGACCCCGCGCGCCACCTGGCGAAGCCACGGTCACCTGCTGTTTTCCAACTGGCTCAACTATTACGTCTACCAGTTGACCAGCTACAAGGTGGAAGACATCGGCAAGGTGTTTACCTACCAGCAGCCCAAGGGATAGAGCCCATCAGTCCGCCCCGGTCAGCCGCCGCCCACGGGTATCGAGCCAGTGACGGTGGCAGGCCAGGGTGAAGGCCCGTGGCCGTCTGGCCCGGATGAGGGTCATGGCCTCCTGCTGGGGCAGCCCCTGGGTCATCAGCAGCAGGGCGGCCGCCAGCCCGGTACGCCCGCTTCCTCCGTGGCAGTGAATGGCAAGGTGCCGTCCCTCGCGTAGCAGGGCGAGCAGTCGGGGTTGCACCCCGGGCCAGGCCTGTTCGAAGGCGGCATCCGGTGCCTCGTCATCCGCAATGGGCAGATGGAACCAGCTCATGCCTCTGGCCTGCACCAGCTGCCCGAGAGAGAGGGACCCGCACAGGGCTAGCTCCTCCACCGTCATCAGGGTCAGCACCCCGCCGGCACCGGCCAGCTGCAACTGGGCAAGGGCGTCGGCCATGGGGACCTGCTGGCTGCCGGGGCAGGGGGTGAGCAGGAGCTGGCCGTCGAGCCGTGGAACGTCCAGGCTCCAGAAGGGATGGGCACTGATCATGGGGTTCCTCGTGGTGTTCGGGGTCAACGGGATGGGCATCCCGCGGGTGCGGCACAGCATAGAGGGGCCGGAGGCGATGTCAATCTGCGTTGTGTTCGGCCCGGTTTACGGGCAGAGTCTAAAAAAATCGAGCGATGCAAGGAGTAAAGATGAGAAACCTGGATCAACTGGACTTGGACATCCTGGCCCATCTGTTTCGCGATGCGGGCATGACCAACAAGGATTTGGCGGCCCTGGTCGGGGTGGCGCCGTCCACCTGTCTGGAGCGGGTGCGCAAGCTGCAGCAGGATGGCGTGCTCAAGGGGGCGCACTGCGAGGTGGATTACCAGGCCCTGGGCGGTCACATCCAGGCCATGGTCTCCCTGCAACTGGCCCGTCACAGCCGCCAGATCATCGATGCGTTTCGCGACGCCATCCTGGCCCTGCCCGAGGTGATCAGCCTGTTCCACATGGGCGGCAAGGATGATTTCCTGGTGCACCTGTGCGTCTCCGATACCGAACACCTGCGCAATTTCGTCTTCGATCACTTCACCTCCCGGGAAGAGGTGGTGCACCTCGAGACCTCCCTGGTGTTCGAGCACAGGTTCAGCCGCTCGCTCCCCTGCTTCCCCCACCCCTGATGGGGCGAGCCGCAAGAAAAAACCGCCCGAGGGCGGTTTTTTTGTGGGCGGTTCCTCAGTTGAGAGCCAGCCGGCTGTCCTGCGCCGTCCGGTAGAGCCCCTGCTGATAGGCCAGGCTGCCCCACAGGACCAGCCCCAGGGCGGCATCTTTCATGGTGTCCGGCTGCTGCGCCGGGGTGAGCGTTTCGGTCGCATCCTCGTAGATGAAGCCTTCCGGCGCCCGCTCGGGCTGCAGGATCACCACATCCTTGCCACGCATCAGGGCGAAGTTCTTGTCGTACTGCATGATGGCGCGTCCCGGCCAGTCGGCGGGCATGCGGGTGAGATCCTTGCCCAGCATGGGGTAGTCGGCACTGATGCCCATGAGGGAGAGCAGGGTCGGGGCCATGTCGATCTGGCTGACGATGCGGGGATCCTTTCTCGGTGCAATGCCGTCCCCCAGAATGACCCCCGGGATGTGGAAGCGGGGGATGGGCACCAGGCTGGCTCCCCCGACCCGGCTGTCGTGATCGGCGATGACCAGGAACAGGGTGTCCTGCCAGTAGTCCGATGCCCTGGCTTTCTTGAAGAACTCGCCGACGGCGTAGTCCGCGTACTTGGCGGCGTTGTTGCGGGTCTGCTTGGGCTGCTCGTACAGGGCGATGCGGTTGTCGGGGAACTCGAAGGGATCGTGGTTGCTGGAGCTGAACACCAGGCTGAAGAAGGGTTTGCCCTCCTTGTGCAGCGCCGCGAAGGTCTCGTTGGCCTTGGCCATCAGATCTTCATCCGAGGCGCCCCAGGATCCCTCGAACACCGGGTTCTTGAAGTCCTTCTGCTCGACGATGGTGGTGAAGCCGTTGCCGAGGAAGAAGCTGCGCATGTTGTCGAAGTGGCTCTCGCCGCCATAGATGAAGCTGGTGTCATAGCCTCGCTGCTTGAGCAGGTCGGCGATGGTGAAGAAGTTGGTCTGGCTCTTGCCGAGCTTGACCACGGCCTGGGCCGGGGTCGGCGTGAAGCCGGTGAGCACCGCCTCGATGCCGCGTACCGAACGGGTACCGGTGGCGTAGAGCTGCTCGAACGCCCAACCCTCTTTCGACAAGGCATCGATGTTCGGGGTGAGCGGCAGGCCGCCGAGGGAGCCGACGAACTGGGCCCCCAGACTCTCTTGCAGCAGGATCACCAGGTTTTTGGGCTTGCCCTGGTAGCTGGCCGTGTTGAAGGTCTGGCTCGGCAGATCGGCAGAGGTGAAATCGCCGAGAGGGCGACCGCTCTCCTCGCGGACTATGTCGAGTACCTGATGGTCAGCCATCTTGCCGTAAAACTGGCTGGCGTCCTCCTCGGCCCCCATCTGCTTGATGGCAAAGAAGAGGGAGTAGGCGGAGTTGACGGTGAGGGCGTTGACCAGGGGATCGTCGGCAAAGGCCACCATGGCCGGATTCAAGGCGCGATGGCCGAGACTGGAGCGGGCGCCGAGGAAGCCGACGGCGAGGATCAGCAGGGCGAAGGCGGGGCGCCAGTACCAGCGGGGGAAGCTTAGGTCACGCACCAGGCGGCCGCTCAGCCACCAGCCACCGCCCAGCACGGCGCCGCTGAAGATCACGGCCAGCAGCAGCTCGCCCTTGCGGCCAGCCCACAGCATGGAGAGCACCTCCTTCGGATAGATGAGGTACTCCACATAGAGGCGGTTGGGGCGTACCCCGTATTCGGTGACGAAGGCGGGAGTGGAGATCTCGAGAAAGAGCATCAGCCAGAGCCCCAGGGTGAGCCAGATCCGGATAAGCTGCATCCAGAGCCGCCCCGGCGCGTGGGGTCCGGCCAGCAACTGGGTCAAGACGGCGGGTACGCCCCAGACCCAGCAGAGAGTGGCGACGTCGACGCGAATGCCTTGCAGCAGCATCTCCTGCCAGCCAGAGACGGCATCCACCCGTTCCAGTTGCCAGAGCCCCAGGCCAAGGCGGCTGACGGTCAGGGAGGTGAGCGCGATCAATGAAAAGACGGCGATGGGCCAAACCGGTCCCAGCCATTGTCTGATGGTGGTCATATTGTTCCTGCAAACCTGTTTGCGCCCAGTCCCCGGGCGCATTGTTGTTATGGTGCAGGAGTATGACAGTGGCACCTGGCAAAGGTTGCATGGGCATGGGGTATAAATGGAGAAGCTGGCACGTTTTATGATTTTTTGTGACGGGATGCAGGGTTCGAAGAGAGCATAAAACGCTGGGGAAACTGTGATCCTGCTGGCACATCGAGACAATGGTCTTGCCTATAATGGCGCCGGATTTCTCAATCGGAGCCGAAGGGATGCCGGTCTTCATCGATGTGGAATATATGCAGGGCTGGTCTCTGTTCGTGGTGCTCTCCGACGGCACCACAGGCGTGCTGGATCTCACCCCCTGGCGCGGCCAGCCGCTGTTTGCGGCCATGGAGACCGAGCGTCGCTTCGCCCGTGTCTTCATCGATGATCGCCATCAACTGGCGTGGCCCTCGGGCTTCACCCTGGCGGCCCACGAGGTCTACCACCTGATCCTGCCCATCGACGAGCGTGCCGCCTTCCCCGATCGCAACATGCATCGCTTCTGACATGCTAACTCGTTGAGTCAGGTAACGTTTTCAGTCACAGACCCGCGTCGGTCAGGTCGTTATCATGACCCTAGTGCGGCGCTTTGGGCGCCCATCCACCACAGCGGGAACATAACAATGAAACAAGGAACGTTGCGTCGTAGCGGCCTCATCGGGGCCGCCCTGTTACTGACGGCTTGCGGCAGCGGGGGAGGCGGTGGCAGCAGTGACCCCCAGCCTCCGGTGGTCAATCCACCCCCCGCGTCGGCCAGCCGCGCCTGCTACGGCAATGATCAGCCAGCCTGCAACCTGCGCACCTACCAGGTGATGGTGGAGTCCTTCGTCGACGGCGACGGCAGCGCCAACTACGGCGTCGGCTACGGCCCCTCCCGGCACAACGGCGATCTGCAGGGGATCATCGACAGCCTCGACCACATCAAGAGCCTCAACGTCAACGCCATCTGGCTCACGCCGGTGTTTGACTCCTGCGCCGGCCAGGCCGGGGACGACCGGCTGGATGCCACCGGCTACTTCGCCTGCGACTTCTTCAACGTGGATCCCAACTTCGGCAGCAACGCCCAGCTTAAAAAACTGGTGGACGGGGCGCACCAGCGCGGGCTCTATGTCTTCCTCGACGGGGTGTTCGGCCACGTCAACAAGGTGGGGGTGAGCAAGCCTTCACCAGAGGGGCGGCTGCCTGCCCTCAAGAGCGGCGGCGCAGGCTACCCGGGTCAGCTGGTGGATTACGGCCAGCCCGAGAGTCTGGCCTACTTCAAGGAGGTGGCCCGTTACTGGGTCGAGCAGTACGGCATCGACGGCTGGCGCCTCGATCAGGCTTATCAGTTGGGGCTGGATGACTGGCGCGCCATTCGCAGCGAAGTGGCGCAGGCCAGCGCGGCGCGCAAGGCCGCCGGCCAGCAGTGGGGCACCCTCGGCTACATGGTGGGGGAAGTGTGGAAGGGCGCCGACGAGATCCGTGCCCAGGCCTATGGCCCGAGCGACAACCCGGCGCTCTCTTCGGCGTTCGACTTCCCCCTGCGCTACGGCCTGGTACAGGCGCTGGCGGTGGAAGAGTCTGGCAAGGGCGGGCAGGGGGCCAGCGTGCTCGACGCCAGTTGGAACAAGGTGGAGAACTACCCGGACCACGCCATGCCCAACCTGATGCTGGGCAACCACGATCTGGTGCGCTTCGGCGATCTGCTGGAGCGGGGTAACTTCAATGGGGCGGACTACTGGCAACGCCACAAGGCGGCCTTCAGCTTCATGGCCGCCCGCTCCGGTCCCATTACCTTCTACTATGGCGAGGAGTTTGGCGACGAGGTGCCTGGCTTTGCCAGTCAGGTGGGGGGCGACTGTGCGGCCCAGGGGCTCTGCGATGATCACGTGGCCCGCAGCGATGGCAAGGTTCCCGGTGTCACCGGCTTCGTGCCGAGCAGCGAGCAGAGCGATCTGAAGCAGTGGCTGAGCGATCTGCTGGCCTTGCGCGCCGGGCACCCGGCCCTCTATCAGGGGGAGCGGGTCAAGCTGGTGGCCGAGGGGAGCGTCTATGGCGACATCAAGCAGACGGCGGGCGAGCAAGTAGTCTACCTGCTCAACGTCTCCACCACGCCCCAGAGTTACGCCGTGCCGGTCGGCAAGCTGCGCAGCGGCAGCGCCCTGGTGGATCTGCAGAGCGGCGAGAACCTGGCCATCGGTGGCAGCAGCGTGACGGTGGACTTGCCGCCCCTCACCGGCCGCTTCCTGCTGGTGCGCTGAGGGAGGAAGACAACAGAAAGGGCTCCATTGTGGCAATGCTGATCAGTTAAGGATCCATTGACCGATCCTTCTGCTGTAGGACAATCCGGAACCAATCACTGGTTCCGG
>NZ_JAPCJD010000058.1:0-27742 GCF_027707845.1 Aeromonas sp. QDB14
GCATTGGCCACCTGCAGCACCGGTTCACCCGCCTGGCCGCCGGCAGTGGCCACCCTGAGCCCTGGGCTCGTCGGCGGCCCGGGGCCACCTGCAGCACCGGTTCACCTGCCTGGGCGCCGAGCTCGGCGGCGACCCGGGATCCCGTACTCAGCATGCACACCGACAAAACCCCACCACCACCCAGGCCCCTCCGCTCCCCGGCGCCGGCCGGGGGCCCACCGGATCACCCACCCAGCGGCCGGCAGTGGCCACCTTGAGCACCGAGCTGTAGCCCGCCGCGAAAAATGAAAAACGCAACTGGGTAAAACGATAAACAGAGCAGAGGCCACATTTATCAAACTCGGTGAATCAGAAATCACCCAGTTTGAAAAACGCTTAACAGGGGTTTAAACCTCGATTTCATAGGTTGGTAAATCAGGAGCGGGCCCTATGATAGCACCACTCTGGTAGAACGCCTTCTGGCCGATGGCCACCCCTCCCCCTCGCACCACCACCACACCGCCCCCCATCGTTTGCAGCGTCGTCGTCGTGGCACCGACAGCGGTCACGGTACCAACCAGCAAAGGGTCGGCACCGGGTACCAGCTCCAGGAACTGTTTGAACAGGTTCATACAAATCGCTCCACGCTCAGTTGTTGGCGTACCTTCATAGCCCTGTCCTGCAGCTCTGCAGAGACCCGCACGCTCCGGTTAAAACCCTTCCAGCCATCCACCGCGAGCAACGCCCCCGGCAAGATGAGTCCGGTGTCGTTCGATAGCGGCAGCTCGATGGCCTGCAGGCGCTTCGGCATGGTCTTGGCCAGGGCCACCACCCCCTGGGCACGGGCCGCCACCACATCGCACACCAGCGGGTGGGTGATGGTCGGTGCCTGTTTCTCCCCTGCCGTGCCTTGGCGCAGCACCCGGGCGCTGATGCCCTGATGACCACCACTGACCCAGACCCCGTTCGCCGCCTGCCCGGGCTGGGAGTCACTGCCCAGGGTCGTGATGATGGCGCGGGGAATGGCCATGTCGGCCAGCGCCCCGTCGAGCTGCCAGGGGACGGTCGGGTAGCGTGGCTTGATGACCAGGTGCCGGTTGCGCTGGTGCGGCAGCACGAACCCGCCTGCCGCCTCGGCCAGGTACTTGATCGCCTCGATCGGGGTCTGCTTGTCCAGGCTGAAAAAGCCTGCCGGTACCAGCCAGTCCGCTGCCTGCCAATCCAGGGTCCAGCCAAACGGCAGCAACGCCTCCGCCAGCTGGGCCATGGTAGCCAAGGCGCTCTCGCTCACCGCTTGCGCCAGTACGTGGGTCGGCGACAGATAAGCGGTGCGAGAGCGACCGGTCAGGGTCGCCGACTGCCGGGCAAAGCTCTCGCTCGACTGCCAGCCATCGCATACGCAGTCCCACTGCTGGCCGTTGACGTGGATGCTGACCTCTTCATCGTCCGTCATGGCCGCTGCCGCGACGCGCGGGATCTGGGCCGTGAACTGCCAGGCCCAGGAGTCGGTGTCGAGTTCGATGCTCAGCGAGGTGGTTGGAATATCGACCCCATCCCTCACCCGTACAATGCTTGCTGTGTTGCTCACCAGATAAACCCTCCGGGTTGGGATAACAATCTGAGCCTGTCCGAACCAGACGAACTCCAGGGAGGCGTCCCCCCGGGGCCGGCCGAACGCCAGCACCTTGGTCCGTTTGTCCGGGCGTACCGGTGGCGTCGTCGGCTTGGGCGGTGGCGACATGCCCCAGGGGGGCTGCATTGCCTCCTCCCAGCGCGACAGCCAGCCCTTGTGCAGCTGCAGGCCGAGCTGCCAGCGCTGGCCGCCCAGGGTGAAACCGAGCGGGGTGGCCTCCTGCCAGTGGTCGGCTTGCCACACCTTGTCCTGGCGCGGGGGGTTGCGAAACCCGCTCACCTGCCAGCGCCCCACCGGGGCCCCCTCGACCCAGAGCGAACGGGTCACGGCATGGCCGGGGGGCAGGCTGTCGAACCCATGGCCATTGCTTGCGTCGAGGGCCAACCCCTCATCGAACGGCACAAGCACGGTGCCATCCTCCCGGGGCAGCTGTTCGGCCAGGCCGGTCCACTCGCTCTGCAGGGGGCTGGCCTCCTGCCAATGATTCTGACAGGGGGAAGAAACGAGGGCTGGCTGCTGCCAGTCGCTTTGCACTGCCCGGGTCACCAGCGCGGCCCGCTCGAAATGATCGGTGCTGGTGTGGCTCGGCCCCCGGAACACATTGATGTCGTGGCCGGCCTCGATGGCAGGCAGCAGGGGGCGAGCCGTGCTGGCCAGGGTCGCCTCGATGACCACGGCGGCACCGATCTCGACCACCGGCTGCGGCGCCGTGGCCAGCAGGGCAGCCGGGTAAACCGGTATCACCGCCAGGCTGGCCTGGGTCGCGGGCCCCGTCCCCTGCAGTGCGCTCGGTAGCACCAGGCCCGGGGAGCAGGTCAGGCTGGGCGGCAGGCTGGTGCCCCGCAGCACGGCCGCATAGCGCTGCACCATGAGCGGGTTCAGCTCCAGGGCGGCGCTGGCCTTGCGGGCCTTCTGCAACTCCAGCCGGGCGTCGGTTCTGGCCATGCTGACCTCGTGGCTCACGGGGAGCGGTTAGGGTTCGGTAAAGATGGCGTCGTTGATGCGCACCATGGCGCCGGTGAACAGCTCACTGGCGGGGATTTCGATGTCGGCGCCGCTCTCCGGTGGCCCCACGTCGAGATCCGCCACAAAGCCCCCGTCCCGGTTGGCGATGCGCCCCCAGGCCTGGACCCCGCTGGCGGTGACCATCTGCTCGGCCAGGGGCTTGAGCGTCAGCACCCCGCCCGTCACGCTCTGGGCGCACGGGTGAGTGAACTGCAGCGTCACCAAGAGCACCTGGCTGGTGACGGCCGCCCCCGGGGCGGGGCGGGTGCCGGTGTAGATCTTGAGGGTCGCGGGCCCCGCGCTGCCCTCGTCGATGGCGGTGGCCAGCAGCTGGGCGCGGCTGGTGCGCAGGGCATCTGCATACGTGAACATAGTACCTCCTGGTGCGGCCCTATCAGGCCAGGCCGACCCCCTCACCGGGGGCGTAGGGGGTGGGGAGCTGGAAGTCGGCCGCCACGGCGTTGTAGTCGGCGGGGCCGAACGCCGGATCGTCCTGGGCGACCAGCATATAGCGGCGGTTGAGCCACAAGAGATCGAACCGGTATTTGCCATCGCTGGCGCGGCTCATGGTCTCGCCGACCAGGTTGCCCGCCTGGCCGAAGCAGAGCACCCGGCGGGCGACCCCCTCCCCGTTGATCGTGACCGTGCTCTCGATGTAGCCCTGCAGCACGTTCTGAACCCCATCCCGCAGCCAGTACCTGTCCAGCCCAGAACAAAGGAGATTCGTGTCTAGCTGGGTGGGGTTCACGGGGCCCGCATAGCCTCTGCCCTCCCCACTGACCCAAGCCACGTCCTGCGGCTGGAACACGCTGCGCGGCTCCTGATTGGCAGGGGTGAACCTCATGCGGTGGGTTCTCACCTCCCCCAAGGTGAGCGCCGAATCGAGATGCCGCCAGATAATCTTTGAGACCTGCACCGTACAGCCGTAGAGGAACAGGGCAGGCCTCAGATTAAAGTGGGTGTTATCACTGGCCTGCATGACCTGTACGTCATTGACATACAGCGTCAGGTTGGTGCCGACCTTCGTGAATTTCACCCGGTAGCTCTGGCCCACCACTAACCCGCTACCAGTGCTATTGGAGGCGGATTGAACTGAGGACTCAACCGCATTGATCCATTTACTTATCCCGAAGGTGTTATCGAGCGCAAAGAAGCGGTATCCATTAGCTTGGGTGCCCGTGGGAGTCACTAACCAACCCCCAACGTGCTTTCTACCCGCAGAGTCCGACACTATCTTGAGCGTGAGTTCACACTCGGCGTCATACTCCTGACAGGTAGGCTCCCCACTGAAAATAACGCCGCCCTGCGCGAGGCCGATGCTGGCCTGCAGGGTCTTGCTGACGGACTCGTAGGCTGCGGAGATACCCGTGCCAAAGAGGGTCGTGGGTACGTTGGGGGTAACAGCGAAATCAATCACCTTCTCGTAGACAACATCGCCAAGCGCCATGGCTTACCTCCAGGGACCTGTGAGATCAAAGCCAATCAGGGTGGGAGCATAGTTAAAACTATTCTCGTTGTAGGTGGCTTGGACAAACCGCACGATCTTGCCGGGCAGTGCTGGCATGTCTTTAAAGTTTTTACGACCCCATGCGGCTAGGTTGGCATAGGGCACCACGACCCCGGGGAGATGGCCCCGCAGGTGGTTATTGGTCTCCAGCACCATGATGGGATCCGTACACAGATAGAACCCGTTATCCGGCCCGTTGGGGACCGTCAACCCCGTACCAAATCTGGGAAATACCCCCTTCAACCACCACACGGTCGTACCATAAAGCTGATGGTAAGCTCGGGCTATGACCCTGTGACTGGACTCATCGAAGGAAAGCAAGTTGTTATACACATAAGCGTAAGAGGGTGATGAAGTCGATGCGTCCCAACGGCGCGCAGTATCATTCGCACTCTGGACACAGTATGTCGCCAAGAGCGCATGATAACGGTCACCGGGGCGCACCGAGTTGATATAGCCGAACATCAGCAATGCTTGGTAGTTGTGGGCGGCATACGCGGGCAGGAAAAAGAGCAGTTGACTGTCGCCTATGAGATCCCAGCGCCCGTCGCTGTAGCGCTTGGTCGCGGGCCAGCGATGATCGTAGATCAGGGTATAGGTATCTATGCCCACCACATCCTCGACGAGCTGGGCCTTAGCCAGATAGGCACTGCTGGTTCCTGTCCAGCCGCTGAATGCGGTGTTGTCGATACGCAAACTGACGTTGCCAGATGCCGATACATCGGTCGGGCGGTAGATGGCCACCATGCCGTCTGCACTCTCGTGGGTCAGGGTCCAGCCGAGCGGGGCCACCTTCATGGTGAGGGTGCCGCTGGCAGAAGCCCCGGGGTTGCCACCGTCCAACTCGAACCACACCTCGGTGGTGCTCACCTTCTTGACTCGGTGCTCGCCGTTGTAGGCGGCAGGGCTTGCACCGGTCACCTCAATCACCGAGTCTTTCAGGTAAGCGTGACCGCCAGAGATGGTCGCCTTGGCGGCATTCTCGGCGGCGTCCCACACCAGACTGTTAAGGGTGAGGGTGCCGAACCCGGTCACCAGCACGGCCTTGAGCAGGGCCGTCAGGGCCCCGGCGCTGGTATCCCCCAGGTTGGGGGCGCCTTGCATCTCGCTCGCATACCACTTCACGGGGAAAGTAGCCATGGTGTTCTCCAGTTGAATCAGTCAGGGTGGGGCAGATTGCCCCACTCGCATCAGTGGCTAGCGCGTCAACGGGGTGCAGGCCCTCGGCGCCGTCACTTTCCTGCACTGCTACCTGTCAGCGGTTGACGTTGCCGCGCAGCTGCAGCTCGAACTTGTCGGTTTCCTGGGCTGCCACCGACTGCAGGATGGTGCGGATCACCCAGAGCGGGTACGCCGCCGCCTGGGTGGTGAAGCGCAGCACGTTGCCGCTCGACCAGCCTGCCCCCCAGCCACGGTGATCCAGCAGGAAATAGGGCTGGCCGTTGTTGGGGTTGATGGGCGCCAAGTCGGTGTTCACGTCCCCCACCGCGATCTGGCCCACATGCTCCCCGACCAGCACAAAGTTGGTGCTGGAGTTGAAGATGATGGCCCAGCGCTCCTGCAGGGTGGCGCGGTTGGAGACCTGGATCGGGTAGTCGGTGTCGTTGTACTGCGCCGTGGACTGGTCGCCGATGAGGTAATCAGACCAGACATTGGTCCAACTCTTCTGATCGAACAGCCCGGTGTAACGCGCCCACAAGTCGCCGATGATGAGCGCACTGGACACCAGGGTGTCGGCGGCGTCATAGGCGTGGGACAAGGGCCTGGCCAGTCTGAGCCGGCCCGAGATCTCCACGTCGCTGACCAGGCTCATGTCCTCGATGCGGTGGACCACGTAGAGGGGTTCGGCGTAACCGGTCAGGTTCAAGGGGCTGGCAAGCGTCACCACGCCGCTGTCCAGGTTGACGCTGTAGAGCGCCTGGGGCAGTTGCTTGCCGTCCTTGTCCTCCACATGGGCATAAGCCAGCCGTTCGCGGCCGGTGTTGAGCTGCTGCCCGGCACTGACCCCCATCGGGAAGGCGGCCTTGCGGGTGCTGTGCACCACCACGATGTTGCCGGTGCGGATGAACGGCACCCGGCCATCGGACGGCAGCCGCACCGGATCCAGCCCGATGATGTCGGCATCGAGCGGCAGATAGCTGAACACCACGCAGTTGAACCGGATGGTGTCGGCCACCACGCTGAGCGGGCGCCAGATCTTGCCGTCCTCCCCCACCTGCTCGGCGTCATACCAGGGCTGCCCCTCGTTGCCGGCGGCCGTGACCTTGCGGCCAAAGCGCACCCACACCACCCCGGTCTGGTAGTTCACCCGGCCATCCATGTCGGTGGTGGTGAAATAGCCGTCCCCGTCTGCCGTCGCCTCGATGCGCCGCCCGGTGGCGGTGTTGGCACTGAGGTAGAGGCTGCCCGGGGCCACCGGGGCCCCGGGGGTGCGGAAGGTCACCGCATCCACCGACTGAACGCTGAACGAGGTGGCCAGGGACTGCAGCGACGGCTGGGCCCCCTGCCCTGCCGCCCAGTCGGCCAGCACCGCCAGCCCGTTGCTGTAGTCGATGGTGCCCGCCTGGATGCCGGCACCGGTCTCCGGGTCAGGGTTGCGGTAGAGCAACCCCTGGCGGTCCACGTAGGTGCTGCCCCCCAGGGTGAAGCGCATCGAGCCCTCCAGGATCGCCTCGGCATAGCCCGGGGTCACGTCGATCCGCAGCGCCTGGGCGGTCAGGGTGGCATTCTGCGCCAGGGCGCTGTTGTTGTTGCGGTAGGTCACATCGACCCAGCCCCCCTCGCCATCGGGGAAGGTGTAGGCGGTGTTGACGTACTGGAAGCCTGTCAGGGTCCAGCGCATGTCGGTGTACCAGGTGCCCGTCACCGGGTCCTGATGGCTGCCCGCCGGCACCCAGGCATAGGTGGGTTCTGGCAGCAGGGCGGTGCCGTCCGGCATGAAATGCAGGGTGCCGGCGCCGTAGTCGATGGCGCCCAGCACGTTGCCGCTGGCGTCTTTCAGGTTGCCCTGCCCATCGTCCTGCAGCGTGATGATGGGGTCCTTCTTCTCGATGGAGAGGATCCGCTCATCGGCCGCCACGATGTTGTAAAGCGCGTTGAACTTCACCCGCACCGACCCCGGGGTGAGGTTGAGCGCACCGCCGCCGTCACCGTCCAGGGTGATGGAGAGGTGCCCCACCTGGCCGGGGGTGCTGAGGCGCCCGGGCTCGATGTGGCGCTCGGTCACCGGCTCGCCGTACTGGTACTGGGCCACGTACTCCTGGCCCAGCGCCGGCAGGGTGATGTGCTCCAGATCGATGATGCCCTCGGCATAGTCGATGGTGCCGGTGATGTCGCCCCGGATCCGCCCATCCCCCACCGCATCGTTGGCAGTCAGGCCCGCGCCCCAGGTCAGGATCAGGCTCTTGGGGGTGATGCCGGTGTGGGGCAGCTGCCAGGCGCTCTTGCTGATGCTGATGGCCTGGCCGCTGCGGTTGGTGTAGTTGACCGGGGTGGCCCAGCTGAACAGGATCGCCGTGTCCACGTCCGGCAGCGCCCCCAGGGTCAGCATGACCGAGCCGGTGGCCAGATTGACCACACCGGACCCGTATGACCTGTCTGCCCCGAACAGCTCGCCCCGGCCGTTGTCCTTCAAGTCGTACCATTTGCCTTGCGCCATGAACGACACCGTCAGGGTGCCCGGCGCCGGGGTCGGCTGCAGGGTGATGGTGTAGGCATAGCCCCGGTTGTTGGCCTTGATCTCGATCTGGGCCGTGTCGGCGATACGCGACGGGCGGGCCGCCGGCCAGAAACTGACGCTCTTGCTCGCGGTGCCGTAGTTCGGGCACTGGGCGTTGAACTCCAGCTGGCCCCGGCCATAGTCGATAGCCCCCACCACAGACCCGGCGACAACCAGCTCGCCCCCCTTGTCGGTGATGGTTGCCGCGCCGATGGTGATGCTGAGCGTCCCCGGCTTGACGCCGGTGCCGAGGAACAGGCCCCGACTCGGGGCGATGCTGGCAACGGTCGAGAAGGTGACCAGGGCCTTGCCGGAATCCACCAGGCTGGCCAGCTCGCCGGCAGCGGTCAGATCCACCGCCGGGGTCTCGCTCCTGGCCGCCGGCACCAGCTGGGTGAAGATGGTCTTGGCCTTCACCTGCATGGCCCCGAACGCCGCATTTTCCGCGAGCTTGGTGGTGGCGAAGTAGTTGGCCGCATCGGCCACCACGGTCTCGCGCAGGGCGGTTTTGAGGTTGGTCACCACGTCATAGGGGGTCGGCTGCTCCCCCTCGAAGGTGTAGCGCAGCGGATCCGCCAGCTTGCAGGTCACCACGTTGCGGGTGAACTCGGGCACCCCGGGGATCTGGAACTTGGCCAGTTGCTGGGTCACCTCCAGCACCCGCACATACTGCTCGAACTCGCCGGCCTTGCCCTCGTTGCCGACCAGCACCAGGGTCTCCCCCACCTCCGGCAGGCGCACCTCGACGCGCTGGAAGAAGCGGATCGCCCGCTGCCCTTCCAGCTGGGTGTCGTACAGAAAGCCGCGCCACTTGGGCCCACGGGCCAGGTAGCGCTCCAGCACGTCGCGGGCCTCGGCGCGGGTGTCGTGGTGATCCCCGGTGCTCATCAGGCACAGGCCCACGTTGGGGTCGCTCGGCGGCAGCAGCACAGTAGTGTTGGCGCCGTAATAGGTGTCGGTGTTGTCGGTCTGCACCGTCAAGAAGGCCTTGCGCAGGTTGACCACCCCATAGGCGCGGTCGAGATCGCTGATGTCGGGGAACAGGCTGTTGTGCTCGCCACTGACGATCTCGTGGCCGGTCACCCGGCCGCCGCCATCGGGGGTGTCCGTCAGGCGCTGGCTGCCGAGCAGCTTGATGTCGCCGGAAAGAATGCTCATCGGATCACCTCGGTGAAGTTAAGGGTCAAGGCATAGGGCTCACCCGCCTCGGGGTCGGCCATCTCGATCAACGGGGTGGCCACGATGCCGGGCCTGCGCCAGAACACCTCCCGCTGCAGTCCATCCAGCAGGGTCAGGGTCATCAGCTGGGCCACCTGGGCCTCCAGCGCCTTGAGTGCGAGCACGGTGGCGCGGGGGCAATGACCCACCAGAGTGATGGGGCGCCCCTCCGGTTTGGCCGTTTCCTCGACCAGGAGAGCGCCAGAGAGCGTCGGCGTGACCACTTGCTCGACGGGGGCCCAATCGAACTCGTCGCGCCAGATGAGATCATCGGGCAGGTGCAGCCCGTTTAAGGTGACGTTCATGAGCGCAGTCCCTGCTGTTTAAGGAGGTTGATAAGGGCGGCGGCATTGGCCTCATCGGCCTGCACCTCGGCCTTGGCACCGTTCGATGCACGCAACTCGATGATGATCCGCTGGGGTTGCCCCGGATTGAACGAGGTTTGGGGCAGGCTTGATGGCCTGGCTTGGCCGGCGGCCGAAGTGGGGGCTTGCGCCTGCTGGGTCTCTTTCGCCTGGGCTTTGCTCAGTTCCTGCTGGAGCTTAGTGCGCATGGCCTCCATCTCCTTCTGGAATTTCTCGCCGTAATACTTGCTCCACTCGCTATAGGCGGGAATGTCCCTGACCTTCTGGCTGTAGCGGGCCAGCTCCTCTTCCACGCCGGCGAGGGTATTGGCCAGGGCATCGGCGTTGCCGCGCAGGTTGTTGATGTCCACGGTCTTGTAGAAGAACGAGCCGGCCCCCACGCTGCGGGTGACCTCCCCCCGGCCACTGCCCGCACCGCCCCCGCCACCGGCCGAGGCCACGGCGTTGCCGGTCTGCTCCGCCTCATCCTGTACGCCACGAAGGCCCGAGCGCATGGCATCGGTGGCACTCTTGGCCCTGGCGGCCGCCGAGTCGAAGCCATCGCCGATCGCCGCCACCGCCTGTTTGGCGTCACCGCTGCCCCCCTTCACCTTGCTCATGGCGTCAGCCGCGATGGCCATGGAGCGGGTGATGCCATCCCCGGTGAGCTGGCCCTGCTTGG
Organism: Aeromonas sp. QDB14; assembly: GCF_027707845.1. NCBI lineage: Bacteria > Pseudomonadati > Pseudomonadota > Gammaproteobacteria > Aeromonadales > Aeromonadaceae > Aeromonas > Aeromonas sp. QDB14. Next base: position 10,087 of record NZ_JAPCJD010000058.1, read on the forward strand.
TCATTGCCTTCATGCGCTCGATCACCGCGTCGATCTCGGCCTTGTTCTTCGCCTGGTTGAACGCTGCCGCCAGGTACTCCTCACAGGCCGCCGAACTGGAGCCGCTGTGCTGCACCAGGGTATCCAGGGCGCTGAGGGTCTCCTTGAAGCTCTCGCCGATACGGCCATTGGCCCGCTCGAAGTCCAGCCCCAGGGTCTGGGCTGCCTTGCCCAACGTGGCGGGGAGCTCTGCCGCCGTTTTCCTGGCGACGGCGTTGATCTCATCCAGGTAGTCGCGGGTCTGCTTGGCCTCAGTGCCGAGCGCCTGAACGGCGGCGGCCCCCGCTCGCCAACTGCCGGTGGCCTCGTCGTAATGTACCTTGCCCTCGGCGACCAGGCGGTCGAGATCCGCCATGCTGGTGATAGCCACTCCCAACTCGGCAGAGAGGGCAGCCAGTTGGCCATTGAGCTGAGCCTGGGTCTGCGCACGCAGCGCCTGGGATTCTCGCAGCGCCAGCTCGGCCTGCATCCACTCCTTGAGGGCGGTGGCCAGACGGATGATCTGGAATATCGACTCGACAGTGACGGCGGCCAGCAACCCCTTGATCGCCATCCCAAGAGCTTGCATCCCGATAGAGGCGGCGGCCGCTGCCGTCCCTGCCGTGGTCATGCCCCCCGCCGCCGTGGCCGTCGCCGCCGGCAGGGCGATGAACTGACCATAGAGGCCGCGCAGATCGGCAATCCAGCCCGCGATTTTCAGGCCATACCAAGCCTGGGCCATCACCAGCAGGGCATCTCGCCAGGCATAGACGGTCTGGATGAAGGCCTTGATGGATTCCCCAAGCCCGACGATGCCGTCGGAGAGGCGCTGGGCCCACGCCTGCAGGCGGCCATCCTGGGCCATCTGGTCGAATTCACGGTTCAGGCTGGCCAGCTGGTTCTTGAGCCAGGTCAGCGCCCCGTTCTCCGCCACCATGCGGTAGAACTTGGCCAGGTTGTCCTGGGCGTTGGAGATAAGCCCCGAGAGCAGGCTCATGTTGTTGGCCGCAGCTCCGCTCGACTGGGCGGCGATCTCGTTCATTAGCGCCTGGATAGTGTCCCGGCCGAGCTTGCCCGCTTCCGAGAGCTTCTGCAGCTCGGCGGTGTTCTTGCCGGTGACCTGCTCCAGCAGTTGCCACACCGGCACCCCGCGTTCGATAAGCTGCAGGATCTCTTCACCCTGCAGCTTCTGCTTGGCCCAGGCCTGGCCGAGGGCCAGGGAGATGCCCTGCACTTCCTCAAATCCGCCGCCCAGCTTGTAAGCCTGATCGACGATGCCCTGCATCGAACCGTTCATGGGATCGATGCCAAAGGCCTTCAGGCGCACGAAGACCTGGGTCACCTCGTCGAGCTGCAGCGGGGTGTTCTTGGCGAAGTCCTGGATCCAGGCAGACGCCTCTTTGCCACCGGCAATCGACCCCATCACCGCCTTGAGCTGCACACTGAGCCGCTCGGCCTGATCGCCGGTTTGGAACATGGCCATCAGTTGGGTGGTGAGGGTCTGGATACCGAACCAGGTACCGGCCATCGCCACCAGGCGGCCGGTCAGGCTACCGATGGCTCCCTGGAAGCCGCCAGCGCCTTGCGCTCCCTGCACCAGGGAACGCCCCAGCCGTTCGGTTTGGGCCGCGCTCTCGCGCAGTTCGCGCTGCAGTCTGTTCTGTTCCTGGGCAAGGTTGCGGGTATCGATCCCAGCTTGGGATAGGCCCCCACGCAGGCGGCCAACTTCGCTGTGCTGGGCAATCAGCTGGCGCTCCAGCTGCTTGACCTCGGAAGCCAGCAGTCGCTCCTGGTCGGTGAGCTGGCGGGCGCTACCTGCCGCCCCCTGCTGCTCGCGGCGCAGTTCGGCCAACTTATCCCGGGAGAGTATGGTGGCCAGTTCGAGCTGGGTCAGGGCGCGGCCGCTGGCCTCGAACTGAGCGATCAGGTCGCGCTGCTGGGTCAATCCTTCCAGGGTTTGCGCCAGGCGCTCGGTCTCGGCGGCAGTCTCGTCAGAGAGTGGGCCCAACTCCTGCACCTGCCCCGCCAGCGCGGCCAGATCCTCGCGGCCGGTGACTTTGGCCGCGAGTTCTAACGCGAGTTTTAGGTTGGAAGAGGTAGACATGGGCATTCCTGAGAGATTCAGATATGCCCCATGGTAAAGAGATGACAAGATGGGAGGGTTTATGGCCAATTACTGAGATATATCATAGAAAAACCATCCTTTGCCGAGTATGATTTGCTGAAAGATGAATGCCCCAGATTTCCTTTCTTCTCCCCGTCGGTGAAGCCACATTATTGATTGATTAGTTGATGTTGTTCATGAATAACTCATCTCACTCTTTCCCCTTAGCCCACAAGCAATTAATATGACCGAGTGGCAGTTTCACCTCAGCTTTCACAGTCAGAGGGAGCTAGGCGAATATGTAATGCTTTAGAGATAATTTGGTAGTGCAATGATTTAAAGCTTATTTTCGTGGTAATGATTAAGGTGAGGTGGAATTATATGAAAGACTATACTATCGGATTAGCCCCATCTCCTATCTCATCGCTATTTAGCAGTACAATTACCGCCCACTTTAATCCGCAACAATAACATTCATAATGAGAAGGGAAATTAAATGGGAACTTCGATAGAGCTACGCCTTGGAAACGTCTCCCTATCATATTCTAAAAATAGCATGGGGAAAGATTATGGATTTTTATTTCAGAATGGTGATCTAAGACGTGATAAATCAGAAGTAATAAACTACGGAGATGATGAAGAGCATCCAGAAGAAGAACCGGACCTTGGTGAAGCAGAGGAGATTTTTGCTAGAAAATTGTCTCGCGTTATACCTAGACTTAATTTACTAGGTTATACGCTTGAGAATGCACGCACTGAATATCAATCAGTAGTCTCATATGCAGAAGAAATATCAGATATTTGTGATGCGGCAAATTCTGTTAAAAAACATCTCACTTTTGAAGAATTCTGCAACTTGGCATGTCGTTATCCGCTAGCCGAGTTAAATGATGATTATGTCAATCACAATATGCCATCCCGAGACATAATCTCTCAGGGGCGTTTTGCCGATGACATCGACTTGTTTGATCGCATTCCTTGGAATGAGAACTCAAATCTTTATTGGTCTGAAGCCAGTTACCTTTCTGCGAATGTTTGCATTCTCAGCGCGGAATCTATGCTGCAGATCTTTGCCCTAAATGAAGCGAATACAGACGTTGAGGTTAGATGGGCTTTTGGTCATATTGTCTACGCGGGCTGGGTCGAACGCGAAGCATTCCGAGCTGGAGCGATACAAAAGCAAAAGGTTCTGATCGCTACTGAAGGTTCATCAGACGCGCGCATTATTCGACGAGTACTTGATGTCCTACGCCCTGACGTAGCTGATTTTTTCAATTTCATAGATGTCGATGAGAGCCATCCCTTCTGGGGAACTGGTAACCTTGTGAAATTCGCAGAGGGACTTTTACGAATAGAAGTTCTTAATCAGGTGTTATTTGTTTTCGATAACGATGCAGAGGGTGTTGATGCTTTTCGTAAGCTTGAGAGGTTGAACCTTCCATCCAACATGAGAGCAATGCTACTGCCTGACCTTGAGGAATTAAGAGATTTTAAAACTCTCGGGCCTGAAGGTATTAACACCTCTGATATCAATGGGCGGGCAGCAGCAATTGAGTGCTATCTTGACCTTCATTTAGATCAATACCCCCCAGCTCAAATTACATGGAGTAACTTCAAAAAAGATATCGAAGCATGGCATGGTGTATTGGATTTCAAAGAGTCCTACTCAAAGCATTTCTACGATCAGTCCGAGGATATGCTGAGAAATGGTAGTTATGACACATCTAAATTATTAAAATTAATAGATGCGTTAATCCGAGAGTCAGGGTTGGTAATTCCTGTTATTTAAGCTTTCCCCTTTGCTCTTCATATCTGCGTATAGTAGTTCGTAGATTCGATTAGCGAAGCGTAATCTGACGTCCAAGGAAAAGCAAAGCGGCGGCCCCCCCGCCGCTGCTTATTCCCCAACCCTTACGCCGTCTCCGGCCGATCCACATAGAAAGGCGCATCTTCGCCGTCCAGGGCCAGCAGCTCCCCCTCCAGTTCGATCTCGATGGGCTTGTCGCTCAGGAAGTCCACCGCCTTCTTGGGGGCCAGACTGGCGCGGGGCACTGTCAGGATAATGGACTCCCCACCGATCACACTGCGCCCATCCAGGGTGAGCTTCGCCTTCACCTCCGGCTGCACGTTGCCGGCAATGCGGGTGCCGGTGACGGCGTTATAGCTGGCGCTGACGGTCACGGGCCCACCGTCTGCCACCGCGCCTGTCTTGGTGGCCCGCAGCAGCCCCAGGGCATAGTTGATCTCGAAGTCGGTACCGAGCACCAGCGGCGTGGCCCCTTCCGTCACCACCAGGCCGGTGGCCGAGAGGTTGGTTTTGCCCAGGCTCACCCACTTGGGGTGCGCCAGCAGGGTCACCGGCACCTCGGTCAGCGTCCCCGCCCCCTGGTTGATGGGGCTCTCCAGCCCCATAAAGGCGGCGGCCAGCAGCACCGGCGGGATCTCGCTGGTCTTGATGTTGACCGTGGCAGGCTTGGGCACGAAGTAGCTTTCCCGGGCCTGACCCAGCTTGTGCTTGCGCTTGCTCGGGATACTGATCTTCTCGCTGTCCGGTTTGACTTCCAGGCTGTTGACGTCCACCGGGCCAATCACCCCGTTCGAGACGTTGTTGGTGAAGGTCTCGATATAGAGATCCCCTTCCAGGTGCAGTGTTTCGCTCATGACCGTTCTCCCTTGAATTTCACTGTCGTCTTGAAGGCGAGGGGCAGATAGACCACCCCACCCTTGTAGCTCGGCTTGACCGGTGCGCTTTCACGCCGAAAGGTACTGTCACCGCAGGCCCGACCGGCCACGGCCTGCAACATGCGCCCCAGCCACACCCCGGCGCTGGCCTCCTTGGGGGTGGCCCTATGCACCAACACCAGCAGCCAAACCTGGTCAAACGCGCTTTGCCGCCCGCTTTGGCTGCTCTCGTTCTCTCGCTCTCCCTGGTAAATTACATGAATGGCCGGGGTGTGCTGCCCCAGGTTGGCCACCGCCTCCAGGTCGGTGGCCACAAACACCTCCTTGAGCCCTTGCCCTTTCAAGGGCAGCAGCAGCTCGCGCAGCCGCTCCCCCGCCGCCAGGTAGTCGAGTTCAGGCGTGGGGGCACTCATAGGAAGCCCCCAGTTCCCCGGCCAAAGATCCGGCCATCGGACTGCAGCTGGGCCAGGTTCTGGCTCTCCACCTGCTCGCCGTCTGCCGCGAGGCCCAGCGCCAGCTCTCCCTTGCCCACCGATTTGAGGAAGGCCAGGGCCGCCTCATAGCGCTTGGCGATCTGCTCCGGCGCCTGCTCGCCATAGAGGCGGTGGCGGGCGATATCGGCGCAGATGGGCACCAGGGCGCTCGGCACATGGGCCAGCGGCAGCGGGTAGCGTCCCGCCAGGTAGCCATCGATCAGGGCGCTGGCGTCCTGCAGGGCGACGGTGATCGCCGCGTCATCCAGCTCGCCGGCCGGGGTCATAGCGAGGCGCAACAGCTCCGCCTCGCCAAAGCGGGTCACCATATCGCTGACGCTGGCGTAGCTCATTTGCCTTTGCTCTTGCTGCTGGCGGGTGCGGCCGCAGGCTCTGCCGCATCAGGGGCCGGGCTCAGGCCGCCCACTGCTGCGTCCAGATCCCCGTTCGTCTGCGGTGCATCAGCCGACGCGAGGGCGACGTCTTCACCCAGGCGGGTGACCACCAGGCGCGGATCGGCCTCCAGGGTCTCGCACTGCACAGGCGACACAGCCAGCTCAGACTTACCAGGTGCAATCGCCAGGGCCGCGCGATAATAGACCTGACGAACCGTCGATGTGATGCCAACTCGAATAGCCTGTTCCATCTCGTGTTCCATCTCATGTTTCCCTCTGTCTCGTTCAATCCAGGATCCGGTTTAAACGGGGGTTAAACGCCCACACTCGCTCGTTTAACCCTGCCGTTAAACAGCGCTTACAGGTAGTCCGCCACCACCAGTTCCAGCTTGCCCTTGAGCTCGTTGCTGGAGCTGCTTTCCAGCTCGCGCTCCAGCATCTTGGTCGCCAACTTCTCCAGGGCGGGCGGCACCACCAGCAGGGTCGGCTTGATACCAAGCTTGCGGCCGCCGTCCGCCTGGAACTCCCGCATCCGGCTGTAGGCATCCCACAGGTTGTCGGGGGTCAGCGCCCGCTTGTTGGCGAACGCCAGCTGCCAGAAGCCAAAGCCGGCGGCGTCGCGGCAGTCCACCCCGTAGCGGAACTCCTTGCGGGTGAACACCGCCTCGTCGTCGATCTTGGTCATGGCGATGAGCTCGGGGGACTTGCGATCCTGGAAGATGATCGGCTTGAGGGCGCGGCTGGTATCGAGCAGGAACCAGGGCTCGCCGGTATAGGCGCCATCCACCACCAGGTTGGCCACCAGCGCCGGGGTGCCGGTGCCATCGACCTTGGGATAGACCGGGTGATCGGTATCGAAGAAATACTGGGCGTCGTAGCAGGGTGTGGTGAAACCGGCTCCCAGCAAACCGAAACAGAGCTCGTCGGGATGTACCCCGGCCGAGCGCCCCATCTCGGCGAACAGCGGGGCATAGATGCCCAGCTCGTCGTCCGCGATATCGTTGCGATCGACGGCCACGGTGGCTTCGAAGTCCTCGTTGACGATCTGGTAACCGTGGGTCTTCATCGACTCGATCACCCGATCCCCGACCCACTTGCGCAAGCTCGGGAACTTGCCGAGCCAGCCATAGGTGTTGGACTTGGTGGTCGATTTGATCACGGTGGCGATCTTGGTGTACTGGGTCGGCGCCTCGCTCTTGGCGTCCTCAAAGTTCTTCTTGAAGCCGGTGAAGAGGGACTGCAGCAGCGCGGGTGTAATCATGGCCATGGTCTATTCCTTCTCTGGTTAAACGGAACTGCCTTCGCGTGAAACGGGGCTTGCTCAGGCCTTGGCCTTGGCAAAGTCCTCGTGGCTGATGCCGAGCTGGTCGGCGGCGTACTTGTCCTCGGCCGAGAGCACGGCCTCCCCCTTCTTCTCCGGCAGGGTGACGGCAGCGGTCTGGCTCGCCGTGAGCGCGGCGATGGCCGGGCGCGGCTCCAGCAGGGCCTTGAGGGCGGCCACCCCCTTCTGGGCGGCATAGGCGGTCAGGTACTCCTCTTCGGCCGCCACCACCTTGCCTGCGGTGCGGGCCTCCTTGATGAGGGTCGCGGCATCGGTGGTGTCCACCTGGGCGGTCAGGGCCGCCACCTGGGTGACCAGGGCGTTATAGGTCGCCACCGGCACGTATTGCGCCAGGTCAACCTGGGCTCCTTGTTGTACTGAGGTCGTCTGCGCCTTGAGCGCGGCCAGAGCGGTCTTCTCGGCCGAGAGCGCGGCCTCCAGCTCCGGCGCCTTCTTGGCGCTGGCCTGCAGGCTGTCGAGCTCGGTAAGCGCCTTCTGCAGTTGCTCGTCGGTCGGGTCACCGGTCAGCTCGATGCCGAGCTTGGCCAGCAGCTTTTTCAGCAGTTCATTCATGGAGTTCTCCTTGGTGAGGGTGGCCGGCTGGCCGGGTTGGATCGGTTGAGCACTCAAGGCCGCCAGCGCCTGCATACCCACCACCCCGGGATCGTTGGTGATGGCGGTCATGCGCAGCTCCAGGGGGCGGCCCTGGGCGTCATAGGGGAATACGGCAGAGAGGAAGCGATACTCTTTGGCAGCGACCAGGGCGGCGGCCCGCTCGGTCCAGCGGGGTTTGATAAAGAGTCCCTCCCCCTCGCGCCACTCGATTTCGTCGCCGTTGTACCACCCGGCCGCCGGAGCGGGCTGGCCGTTCTGATCCACCTTGAGGGTTTGGTGGTCGTAGTCGATGAGGATGTCTTGACCGAGCGCCTTGGCCCGGTTGATCAGGGTAGTGGCGATGGTCTTGTCGAGCTGCCAGTGGCCACCAGGCACATCGAAGGGGCGGCCATCCCTGGCCTTGAACGGGCCCACCGGCAGTAACTGGTGCCAACCGTCGTCGCTCGGGCCAAGCACCGCATCGAGCACGGCCAGCCCCAGGGTAGTGGGTCTGGCATTCAAGATGGCCACGGCAATCGCAGATGGGGGCATCACTCTTACTCCGGCTGGACATAGCAAAAATCACTGGTGCCAGTGTCAGGGAGGAGAGAGAGGGGTGGGGTTTATGGTGGGTTACTGCAACAGCAGGGGGTGCCGGTACTGTTTAAGGGTGTTTAAACACCGTTTTGCTGGGCCAAGAGCGGACGGGCCATGCCATCGCACCGGCCCTGCCCCCGTAAACGCACTCAGAGGCTTAGGGCGCGTCCGCCGTCAGATAGCCTTCCAGCGTCTCCAGTACGCTCTGCTGGTCTGTTTCCGACAGCCCCAGATAGGGGCGCTCAGGCAGGTTGATCTCGGGGCGGCCGAACTGGTGAGCGGCGCCGTATTCCAGCGGGGTGCCGAAGTAGAGGGCCTGGGGATCGGCCTGATAGTTGAGGGTGTCGCGCAGATCGTCGTTCAGGCGCAGCACCTCGTCGGCATGGCGCGGCTTGCGGGCGCGGTACTTGTCCGAGAGCGGGGCCCAGGGATCTCCTTCCGGGGTCTCCTGCGCATCCCAGCGATCTCGGTGCGACAGCAGCAGTCCCTCGCCGATATCCGCCAGGGGCTCGCTCAAGTCGCCGGTGCGCTGATAGAGCCTGGCCAGCAGCTCATGGGCATCGGCCACCCCGTGGTGGCTGATGGCGATAAAGCTGCCCGCCATCAGGCGTCATCCTCGAAGGTGGTCATAAAGTGCATGGCCTCTTCATCAGCCGCAGCCATGGCGGCGGCCCAGAGATCCCCCAACAGTTCTGCCTCTTCACCTTCGGCTTGTTCGCACAAGGCATCCAGCGCCTTGGCCTGTGCCAGGGTAAAGGGGCCATCTTCTGCCAGCAGGGCGCTGGCTTGTTCCAACAGGGTCATCCTTTCTCTCCTTTGCGGCTGGCGGTCGTGGCCTGGGCCAGCATGGCCTCCACTCGTTTGGCCAGTTCGGGGAAATGCGTCACCATGGCATCCCTCGCCAAGACCCAGGCGGCAAATGCCTCGGCGGCGGCTTCCATCCTGGTCTTGCCGGCATACTCCGTCAGCAGTCCCACCCCCGTCAGGTCAGGCTCCCCGGCCCAGAAGTGAACCTGGTGACCGAGTTCGTGCAACCAGGTTGAGAGCCGCTGGGCTGATTCCCCCTGCTTGCCGCCGACGTTGGCGGAGATGCTCCAGTGACGGCGCAAGGTCTCGCCACTGGTCCCCCTTGGCAACCAGTGACGGGGCCCGGTGTTGGCATGGGCATCGGTGACCACCTCGGCCGCCGCCGCTTGCACCGCCTGCATGTCCACTGCTTTGAGTGTATCACCCGCCTTCACTTTGATAACCAGATGGCCCCAGCTTTTGGCCGTAAAGCCGTTGGTCGCGCTGGCCCGGCGCGTGTAATAGAGGGAGCGAACCAGGTAAGGGTCTGTGCCCAGGTACTCGGCGATGGCCGGCGCAACCTTGAGCCCTGCCGCCCCCTTGCCCATCTCGGTCTGCTTGATAAACAGGGTCTTGACCGGGTGCGCCTTGAGGAAGGCCGCCAAGGGCTCACGCTGGGGTGCGGGTAGCTGGGCCAGCAGATCGCTGACCCCCTGCGCCGTCACCCCCTTGGCGGTCGAAAAGGCGCTCTCCACCAACCGCTGCGGCAAGCGCTCGGCCAGCGCGGGTTTCGCCGCCTCCCGCTTGGCCACGGCCTCGGTCAGGGCGGCGGGCGTCTTTGGCCGGTAATCGAAACCCGGATCGATGCCACGGGGGATCCGGTGTATCTCCCCGGTCGCCTTGTCCACCCACTCATAATTGCCGTCATCCGGTGCCTGGCCCACCGTCAGCCCCCGCCGTTTGAGATCTGACTCGGAGAGCAGGAACTTCTTGCACTTGCAGCCATAGCCGTTGCTGGGGCTGTGGGTCTCCCACCAGGGATGGTCCACCGGCAGCACCAGGTTGTTCCACTTGAGGTGCAGCTCCCTGGGGTGCTCGGAGTCGCCGTGGCGATAGAGCGCATAGGGGCGCTTGTGCTTGATGCGCTCTATCTGGTCATCACGCCCGGCGTTGTAGCTCTGGCGCAGGTTGGTCTCGAAGATGACGCGAGAGCGCCACGACGCCGGGCCGGTATGCACCCAACCGTGGCGAGCCACGATTTCCTTGAACGCTTTCTGGAATGCACCGAGGGATTGCCCCTCGCTGATCGCCTTGTCCACCGCCCCGCGCAGGTCGGCCAGCAAGTCAGTCTTGGTCGCCCCCGCCACCATAAAGGCGCGGTTATGGGCGTCCCGCCACACATCGGCCCAGCGCTCGCTCGGCATATTCAGCTTCTGGCGAAAGAAGGCGATCGCCTCCTCAAACGGCAGACTGCCGTAACGAACGGGCATCAGTTGCCCTCCTCCATCTCCAGCATGCCGAGCAGTTCGCTGGCGGCAATGGCCTGGGCCAGCAGCGCCCCCAGTTCGTCATGACTGAGGTTGGGCTCCAGCGCCAGCAAGCCATCCCGGATCTCCTCCAGGGTGGTGGCCTGCATCACCAGTGCCTGGACAGCATCGGTCATGCCGGCGAGCAAAGGGGCCACCTCGGCCTGCAGCCGGGCCAGCTGGGCATCGTTGTTATCACCCCGGGCAGGGGACTTTGCCGCCAGCGCCGCCAACCCTTGCGCCTTGAGCGCCGCCTCCCCGGCCCCTGCCTGCTTGTCGACGATGACCAGCACCTCTTCCCCTTCCTTGGGTGCCGGGATCTGCAGCTTGTCCCGCACCCACTGGGCCGGGATCTGCATCCCCATGCCCACCAGGGCCCGCAGCGGATAGGCCAGATCGCGCATGTCCTCGGGCTCGGTCACGTCAAACTCCAGGCGCGGGCAGCGGCGCGGCCCCTGGAAGCTCTTGCCGTTCAGGGCAAACAGCGGATAGACCAGATCCCGGGTCAGGGTCGCGGCGAGCTGGCGAAGGTCTGCATCCCGTACCTCCTGGCGCACCTCGTTGTGGACGTTGCCGAGCGCATGGGTCGAGCTCTTGCCGTCGGCCTGGCTGGTCAAGGTTCCCCCCAGGATGGCCTTGCTCATGGAGCGCTCACACCAGTCCATCATCACCACAAAGGGATCGGCCTGACCGTTGGCCGCATTCTGGAAATCGATCTCCATCCCCCGGGGGATGATGCCGCCAGCGTTATGGCCGATGGAGAGCACCGCCTGCAGCAGGGTCGCCTTCTCCTTCTCGGTCGCCCCTTCCGGGTATTTGCCCAGGCGCACCGGCAGGCCATAGATCTCCAGAAACTCGGCGAGATCCCGCACGCTGTAGTTCTTGAACAGGAAGGGCCAGACCAGGGTGCGGATAAGGCCGGTGCGGGCGAGATACCCCGACTTCGACTTGGCCTTGTGCATGACCCAGCCGAACGGATTGAGGGCTGCCCCCTCCTTGCTACCGTCCCGCAGCCGCAACTGGTTCCAGTCATCCGGGTGGGTCTGGAACCAGGCGGGATCGCGCCAGACGATGCCCTTGGGGAGCTGCAGCCCCTCCACCATCTCCCAGCCGCTGAACTCCTGGGCACTGAACCCCTTGAGCACCGCATCGGTGGCGTCAAAGATGGCGTCATCCAACCAGGTGAAGTCCTCCAGCAGCTCGCGGATCATCTCGCAGTCGCGCTGCTCGGCGGGGGTCGCATTGCGGGGCGGCTCTATGGTCCAGCTCACCCCGAGCAGGGACCGGCGCCGTTTGCCGAGCTCGCTCTGCAGGTGGGCGTCCTTCTCCTCCATGTCTTCGGCCAGCTCGCACTGGGCGATGAGGCTCCCCTCCTCCGCTTCTTTCAGCGCTGCTGCAGCCTTGCCCGGGGTGAGCCCCACCGTGGGATGCTCGCTGTAGTGACGACGCAGTTGGGCCAGCTTGGCGTCGTTCTCGGTCTGCGGCTCCTTCTGCAGGCGCAGCGAGTTGCCATGAATGTCGATGAGTCCGGCCATTACCAACCCCCTCTTTCATATCGGTGATAGTCGTCGTTGCGCTCTGAATCGTGTTTACCAGGTAAGGGGGTGAACTCGATGGCGCCCCCTTCCATCCAACTCGCCCGCACTGCCATGGCCAGCGCCACCGCAAAGTCGCCGTGACGCTGCTGGCCGCCCTGGCCGGTGTTCTTGCCCTTGTCGATCTTGGGTACCCCGTTGATGACCTGGATTTTGCCGAGGTCGTCCTGCACGTCTGCATGGCGCGGGATCACCAGGTTGTCGTCCTCGAACTCGGCCTTGAGCTTGGGCATCCACTCCCGGTACCAGGGGTCATTGAGCATCACGCACTCGATCATGCTGGCGCCCCAGCGCAGCCGAGCAGCTTCTGCCAGATAACCGCCGTTACCGGTGGCATCGAAGGCGGCCGCCGTGAAGCGGTGTAGCCCCTGCAGCAGGTAGAACAGGATTTGGCGCTGGGTCTCATAGGGGGCATTGACCAGCTCCACCACGAAGGGCACGGTCTTGCGCAGGCTGGTCGCGATGGATAGCGGAACAAACACCGAGAGATCCCCCTTGCGGGCGAAGTCCTCCCCCAGTACATGACGGCAATTGCGATCGAGCGCTTCCAGGCAGGGCTTGAGGTTCTCCTCACACCAGATCTCCGCCACCGCCTTGCGGGTCTCCTCGCTTTGCAGCTCGAAGTCCGCAGGGGAAGTGAAGCGCAGGATGGGGATCTCCGGCTGCATGGCCCGCTCGATCAGGGTGCGCTTGATATAGACGCCGCTGCTCTGCTTGGGCACGCAGAAATACTCCTCCAGCGCATCCTCTTCGGTGGCGGTGGCCTTGAGCAGCCCGGCCTTCCAGCTCTCCTCGGCCTCCGGCGTCCAGGGCGTGCCCTTGACCTGGCAGATGCGACGATAGAGCCCTTGGCGGCAGGCGTCGTCCAGGCTGATGGTGTGGATGGAATACTCTTTACGGCCCGCACGGCTGTCGTTGATGAGCTGGTTAAACAGGTTGTCCACGCCGTTGTGGGTGCTGATAAGCCGCACCTTGGCCCCCCACATAGTCAGCGCCATCGCAGCTTTCAGCACCTCGGCGAGCCGGTCGTGGAACGCCGCCTCGTCGATGGTGACATTGCCCTGCATCCCCCGCAGGTTGGAGGGGTTGCTGGAGAGCGCCTGCACCTTGAAGCCCGAGGCGAAATAGACCACGAAGGTGAGGATCGCCTTGTCCTCGTCGTCGGTGAACACCTCCTCCTGGATCTCGCCTGCTGCCTTGTTGTACGCCTTGGCCCACATGGCCACGGCATCGATAAACTCTCGCGCCATCTCCTTGTTGCTGCCTACATAGAAGTGGTGGCAGCCCCCGGCCGTCTTGGTCTTGGAGGCCGTCAGGGCGGCGTCGGCCGCCTCCGCCCAGGTGATCCCGGTGCGGCGGCTCTTCTCGGCGATCTTGAGCGGGCTCTCGTCGGCTATCCAAATCTTCTGGTAGGGCAGCAACACCTCGTCGGGGCTGTATTCAGTACCGAGGGTCTGGGCCAACTGCTGTGCGATAGGGGTCTGTACGATCGTGGTCATCAGACAATCCCCAGGATTTCGCGGCGTATCTCGGCGGCGGCCTCACCGCTCAGGCCCGCCTGGGTGACGATGGCCTCGGTCTTGGCGGCCACTTCCTCGGCAAAGGCCTGGCGGATCTCTTTCTCCCGGCGATGCGATTGCATGGCGGTGGATTCGAGCCGCTGGGCCGCCAACATGGCGTTTTTCAGCATGTCGATATCCACCGCCTCCTCCGGGTTCTGCACCTGGGCCAGCATCGCCTTGAACAGCTGGGAACGGCCGAGCTCCAGGATGAGCTTGGTGGTCTCTCCCATCGGCTTGTCACCGAGCTGGGAGGTGAGCGCCGCCGTGGTCTCCCGTAAGTCGCGCAGGTGCTGGCCCACCTGCTCCACCTGACTGGCGTGGCGGCTGAGCCCTGAGCGGGAGAGCTTGAGATCATCGGGTAACCCTGCGCCCTCGATAAGACCATTGATCTCGTCCAGGATGGCGGCCTGGCTGTTGCCCTTGTCGCGCAGCATCTCGTTGAGGGCGTTGCGGATAGCTTCGGGCAGCAGCCACACCTTGCTGGCGCGGCCCCGGGTCGGTTTCTCGGCCATGGTCAATCCTCCGCCCGAGGCTTCTTGACACCCGGCACGCTGGATCGCCCTTCAGCCACGTCCTGGCCCCGGCCGGTCAGGTGCGCCACCTGCACCTGGGCCAATTTCTCGATGCGCACCAGCCCCTGCTCATCCAGCCAGGCCAGCAGGGTCTTGACCCGATCCCGGGACACCCGGCCGGTACCCAGCTGGTCGAGGCAATCATTGAGGATCGACTCGTTGGCGGCCCCGCCGATATCGAGCAAGGATCGCAAGATCACCAGGCGTTGCTGGGCGTCCAATATCCCTTGAATGCTCATGTTCTCTCCTTGAGTTCATTTTCCAGCAGCAGGTCGGCGAGCCGGCGGGCCTGGCGCAGTTCCGGCGCCAGTGCCCGCAGCTCACCACGCAATTCGCTGATCTCCAGTTGCAGGGTGTGCAGCTCCTTCTCGGTCGGCAGATCCGAGAGTTGCTGCTCGACCCTGGCCACCCTGGCGGCCAGGCCGGTGACATCTTCACGCTTGGCGTAGGTCTTGGAGAGCAAGATGATGACGATCAACCCCACCAGACTGGCCAGGGCGTACAGGGGCCCCCAGTTTTTAACGATAAATTCCCACATCGGTGGCCCCCTTCGTCTGGTTCGGCAATATCGGGCCTAGCAGCGGCCTCCTGTTCCCCTTAACGATGAAATCCCACACGGATTGCCTCCTTGCGCTCGAATAGGGTCTGGCACTCGATGCAGCGCGGCGCATCGGGTTCGGCATGCAGCCGTGCAATCGGGATGGGCTCATCACAATCGCAACAGATGCCATCGCCACGGGGTTTGGGCCTTGCCCGGTGGGCGTCAATAAGGCGCCCGGTCCGCTCGGCGTCGAGCTGCTGGGCGCGGTCTATGGGGTCGCTCAAGGGTGTCTCCTTGCGAACCGATTACTTGATGACGTGGGTCGCCTTGAGGCGGCCCCAGATGGCCAGCAGGCCGCCGATGGCACTGGCCAGATCCACGGCGGTGGAGACCAGGCTGGTTTGGGTACCGACATCGACCGGCACGCCGAACAGGCCGGCGATACCGGCCCCCACGGCGATGACGCCGCCGATGACGGCGCGGCTCCTGAGCGCAGGCTTGGCTTGGGGTAACAGGGAATCAGGCATGATGGGTTTCCTTCTGTTGAGGTGGGGTAAGACGGGCACGGGCCCGCAGGCGATCCAGCTCCCCTACCGACCGCCAGCCCTGCTCGTACAGGGATTGGCGAGTGGCGTGATGGCTGTAGAGCGGGATGGCCTCCAGATCCGCACCGGCCAGGGCGGCCTTGAGATGGGCGCGGCGCCCATCCTTGAAGCAGGCAAGGTAACGGGGATTCTTGAGTTCGGGGATGCCGAAATACCCGGCGGCCTGGATCCCTTGCAACGCTTGGCGGCGCTTGTTGATGAGGCTGGGTTTGCTCATGCCGCCCCCTCACCGAACCGGGTCGAGAGCAGGTAACTCTGCAGGCGCAGCAGGCGGTTGCTCCAGCCGTGGGCATTGGCCCACTGGCTCGGGTCTTTGCGCACGATGCCGAGCATGAAGCCGGCGCGGATCTCAAGCAGCGTGAGCAGCAGGGCCCGACCACCATCTCGACCGGTCTTGGCGGCCAGCACCCGCAAGGTATGGGAGCCCAGCACCCCATCGGCCAAGACGCCGAGCGCCTGCTGCAACTGGCGCACCGAGCGACCAGGGCCGTGATGCACGGCGCCGTCGAACAGGGCAATGGCAATCAGCGGGCAGACGCTATCAACCCGATCGCAACGGGCGGGCAGCCAGTAGTTCGCGCGGTAAAACAACTGGGCGTGGGCAGGGGTCGCATCCCCGACGGCAATGTCCGGCCGACCATCCCGATCGAGGTCGATCATGCCGTCCTTCCTGCCGTCGGCGACATCGGCCATGCCGAACTTGGTATGGCCGCCACGGTCGGCCGGATGGTTGACCTCGCCCCCTTCCACATCGGGACGGAGCAACCAGGCAAGCGCTATGGGATAGGTATCAGGCAACATAAAAGGCCCCTCGATAAACTGCGTTATCGCAGCGTACCGAGGGGCCTTAATGGGGCGGGTTTATGGTGGGTTAGAAAGGTAACTCTGAAATGACAGAGGGATCAGGGGAAGACGATAATACCTAGCTGTTCCAGCAACTCTGGCTGCTGATATTCACTTATTTTTACCCCGTTTAGATTAACTCGTCGCGGATTCAACCCAGACAGATCACTATTTCGCAGATCGCACCCCTGCAGATTAAAGCTGGTCCATTCTATTTGTCCAAACTCTGAATCACTCAGATCAGATCCAGCCAAAGATGCTCTCTGCAAATTCGCTCCATTCCACCGGTTGCCACTGAGCTCGCATTTTTCCAGCAAGCAACCTTCGAAGTTGGCGTAATTAAAGTTGTTACCGGTCAAATAAGCGTCGCAGAAGTAACTTCTAAGGGTAATCTGGTTGACGAAGCTGGCACGGGAGAAATTAATCCCCATTGCCTGACAGTCACGCATTTCCAACCCCAAGCACTGGCTGTGACTCAAGTTCGCTAGGGTCAGATCACAGCGTAGGAAGCTCGCCTCACGCAGATTACATGCTTGCAGCTGACAACTGAGCTCCTGTTCCCGATCATAAAAACTACAGTCAACGAAGCGACACTCACTCAAATTCAACCGGGAAAAATCGCAACCAACGAAGCTGCAGCCACTAAACTGCTCGCCTTCTACCTCTTGCTGCTCGAAGCGCCGCCCCTCGAAACGCAAGCCATTGATCATTCTGATACTCCTCTGACGAAGACCGTCATGTGAATAAATTGTATTAACCTAAACTAAACTTCCTGAACTCAAGCTGTTTGCCTTGAATCACGAATTTGTATGTCCGTCACACCGACAAGATACATTCATTGAACTTTCATTCAAAAAAATCCTTCTGTACACGTTTCTTAGTCAGTTGCCGTTGCTCTGCCACCACCGCATAGGTCTGAGGCACCGATAGGCCATGCTTGCGGGCCAATTGGTCGATATTACGGCCATTGAACTCATCCCAGATCGCTCTGTCCCGCAGCGCGGCCTTGAGATGATCGCCGGTTGGGATGTAGTAGGCACGCCCCCCCATATAGTGAGCTTGCACCAATGCCAGCTTGCGGGCCTGGGCCAAGGCCTTATCCGCCGCCATCCCGCCGCGCCCAAGTTCACAGGCAAGCACATCGACCAGCTCGGCCAGTGCCTTGGGCCATTTGGCAGTCAGCTCGGCCGCCGGGATCTGATCCAACCGGTCCACCAACTGCCCCAAGGATTCATGGTCCTCGGCGAACAGGTCCAGATTCTCTTGGCTGCTATCCATGTTGCACCTCCGCCTGCATCTGCTCAAAGGCTGCCACAACAGCCTGATAGCCCACCACCCGACCGGTCTTTTCATTGATGGGGATAGTTTTAGGTTCTTCGCGGGATCTTGGGGAAGTGGAAGTTGACAGACAGGGTGCTGGTAAACTGGCTGTCTCCAAACAC
>NZ_JAPCJD010000059.1:0-27490 GCF_027707845.1 Aeromonas sp. QDB14
CAGCCTGTCAAGGTATTCGAAGAGTACTGTCAGGCGGCATAGGCGAGTGTCGCACTTCGAAGTTGAATTCGCGATCAACCATCCCTTTGAGTGATGAATACTTGTGTCATAGCAACGTCCGGTATCGCGCCAGCACCCCGCCTGTGTGATCGCATCTGAATTGGCGTCATCGATGCCAAGACATTCTCTTTAATCCCCCGAGTTTCACAAATGCCATCGCAAATGCTGGATGACGAGTTGTGCTGGGCGCTGGATGAAGGCTTTCTCCAAAAGGTGGCTGTCCTGATAAGGCGCCATGAATTGGCGTCATCGATGCCAAGACATTCTCTTTAATCCCCCCGAGTTCCACAAATGCCATCGCAAATGCTGGATGACGAGTTGTGCTGGGCGCTGGATGAGAGCTTTCTCTAAAAGATGGCTGTCCTGATAAGGCGGGTTGGGGAAAAGGGGCTATCGGCCCTTTGTTATCAGGCCGTTTTTTCACAACGCTGCGACACCGTGGGTGTTGCTTGAGCAGGTGATTTTTGCATCAGTGAAACAGAGTGGGTGATATGGTTCCTCCAATGGAACAATCCGTACACAAAGATGGCTGTCCCAAATAAAAAAAGTAGTCCCAAATGACGGTCCAAATGACGGAGCTTGTCGTGCTCGGCCTATGGGGAAGGGGGTGGATGACGACGTCCCTTGGGGATCTTTTACGAGAGTCGGCAAATATGGGGACCCACCTCTTGCTCGCCTGATCAAACCTGATGCGAAGGGGCGGGTTGGCCGATATCTCGAAGGGGGGCAGCGTTGGCAAAATAACAAGGGCGACCAGTTGGTCGCCCTTGTGTGATGAGCAGAAGCGCGTGCTCTGCCTGTGAAGGTGACGGTTATTGCAAATCGGTGCTCAGGCTGGGGGCGCCGAAGTTCACCAGGGTGGCATGGGAGTGCTCGAAGTACTGTGACCAGAAGTCACCGAGTGCATCCATGGTCTTGCCGGAACGATAGGCGTGTTTCACCGCGTCGGTCACCAGCCCGGCGCCCGTGACGTAGACGCGAGCGCCTTGCAGATCGGCAAACAGCCCCTTGCTCTTGGCCTGCTTGAGCTCGTCACCGACATTGAGCTGCTTGATCTTGTTGGTGGCATAGAAGCTGGTGTAATCGGAGTGCTCCAGCATGTCCGAAATGAGGAACACGACGCGGTCATTGACGCCTTGCTCGGCCTTCATATCTTCACCCACCTTGCGCAGCGAGTTCATGATTTCGCTCTTGGGGATGTCCTGGCGGGCATCACGCAGTGCTTTCACGAACTGTTTGCCAAAGCCGTTACGAAAGACCTTGGTCTGCGTCGTCAGGCAGGTGTCCAGGCCGCGCAATTTGCGCATGCTGACATCGTCCCGGATCTCCCCTTCCAGCGGCATATCCAGTTGCCCCGCGTAGGCGAGGCGAAGGTATTCGCCAGGCAAGAAGGCGGAGAAGGTATAGAGCTTGACGCGATCACCAGCCTGCACGAACCGCTCGATCTGCCCCCAACTGCTGCGCTGCAGATCGTCAGGCATCGGAATGGTCTGGTCGATGATGACCACCAGTTCGCGACCGGTGCCCGCAGGCTTGATGTCGGTCAGGCCATTGCGCTCATAGCAGCTCTGTATGTCGTTACGCTCGGCCGCCAACGCTGCACAAGGCAGCGTCAACGCCAGTAGCAATACCTGGGTGATCTTCACGATTAGGCACTCTGCTTGGTGGGAAAGAGGCCCAGGGTCTTGAGGGCCATCTGCTGTTCACGGATATCACGCAACTGCGCTTCGTCCACCCCCAGTGCGCGGCTGGCTGCTGCCAGACTCTCTTCGGGCAGGCCAGTGACATCATGGAAATCGGCGGCCTTGACGGCAGCGTCGGTCTGGCCGGGGGTGTCAGTGGTGGGCGGGAGAGCCGCCTCTGCCTGCGCAACAGCCGGTTGTACGGCGGGTGCCGGCTCGGCTTGCGCTGCTGGTGCGACCTGGGGGGCCGCCTGAGGGGCCGGCTTGGGCGGCACGGTGCCTGCCTTGTACTCGATAAAGGCCAGGAAATTGCGATGGGCGGATTTCTCCCCTTCCAGCGCCCCCAGCACACCCGAGTTGGTATGGTCACGGCTCGACAACAGGGTCTGCAAGCGGCGGAGCTTGTCATCGGCATGGCTGGCAATGGCGGTGCGTTGCTGGTCCATCGCGTCCAGCATCTCTTCGGCGGTCGCGTATTCGTGTGTCAGACGCCAGGCTGTTTTGGAATGGGTGCCCGCAAAGTGGTATTTGCTGGCAAGCCAGATGCTGATCCCCTGGATGGCGATGTAGATGAGCGACAGCATGACGTAGGTGGTCAGGCTGGCCTCACGGATGGCCTGCATCTTGTCTTCGATGGTGGCCTCTTCCGCCTCGTTGTTGATGGCTTGAGACTCTTCCGGCAGATCAAACGGCGACCCCATGCTGCTGTCACTCTGTGCCGTTGTTTCGGCGCGCATGTTGTTGACCATCTCGGTTTCGATGCTGTCGAGGGTGGCTGAACGCACCACGAAGGCGCCCACGGCCATGCAGGCAACAAACGAAGCACAGACAATCAGCCAGACAAACTTGCGGCTGACACCTGAATTCACGTCTTTCAGGCGTGCCAGCAACTGCTCGTAGTCAGGTTTGTCAGAGTCCGAGAAGGAGTCTTCCAGATTGATGGCCTTGTTTGCCTTGAGGGTACGGGAGCGTTTTGAGGGCTCTTCCCCTTGCCACCAGTGACGCGCCCGGGCGATCAGGCTGTTGTGATGCAGGGAGTGTCCGGCCACTTCAGCCAGGAATGCGGATGCAACGGCGAGCAGCAGAGCCGTCGCGGCTGCCAGCAGGTGACGGTCATTGGTGGAGGCATCCATGTTCATCCAGCCTGCCAGCACGTAGGCAAAGCCCATTGCCTCGACCAGCACCAGCACCAGCACCAGAGCAAGCACCCACGCCGGGCGCGGGGAGCGGCCGGCCTCTCCTGCCTTGGCAAGGTAGTCGAGGGAGGCGTTGTAGGCTTCTGTCCCCTTTAAATGCTTCTTGTATTCGCGGTAGTACACATTTGACAGGGTCACTTCATGGTTGATCCAGCCATCGCCATCGACCGAGGCCGGCTTGCGGGCGAGACGGGCCACTGTGCCGATCAGCGGCAGGCTGTGCCATACCCGGATCAGGAAGTAGGAGACATGCTCCCAATGCCGCCACACCACCACGGCGCTGACGAGGAATGAAACAATGCCAACGGTCAGCATCTGGTTGGCGAGGATCAGCGTCTTGAGCGCTGCCAAAGAAAAGTCTTCCACTAAGTTTCTCCGTTTTCTTATTTGGAATGGGTGGCGGGAATGGGCAGGTACGAAGCCACATAAGCCTCGGAACCTGCCGGATAGAACAGAGCTCCCTGGCTGACCTTGGCGTTGCCTTTGCTGAACACGAGGTCCATGCAGGACACCGACGCCTTGGGATCGCTGGTGAAGACGCGGTATAGCACTTCACTCTCGCCCTCATAGGTGTTGGCCACCGCCTTGAGGGTCTGGGGCTTCTTCTGATTCGAGGATTTGTAACCCTGAACGACTTGCAGGATCGGTTGACGATCGACCTGGGCGTTGTCACGCAAGATGGAAACCGGAGAGACAGTCACCAGGTGGCCGTTGACGGTATTGGCCCAGACGCGATTGTTATAGCCGGGCATGTACTCCTTGGTGGCATGGCGCGGGAGAGGCTTGTCGTCTGCCATGCTCAGCACCTGGCCTGCACTGCGTGGCTTATCTGCCTCACAGCTCGACATCGGCATGTCGTTTGCGTATGCGCTGCTGATCAGTGCAAAACCACTCGCCTTGGGTTTGATGTTCTGAGCCATGTTCCATTGATAGGTGCCGGCAGGCTTGCCGCCGAAGTCCACTGCGGCCTTGGCATCGGGCAGGGCCTTGGCCGTGCTGGTGTTTGAGGCGCTCTGCTTGGCGGCGGGTTGGCGAGGGGCGGTTTGCGACGTGGCCGCCACCTTGCTTGAACCGCTTGCGGACTGAGCCGCCGGTTTGGTCGCAGCCACACGCGGTTTGGCGGTATCGGAAGCCCCGTAACGCAGATAGCGGGTGTTGTTCTCTTCGGATTGGGCCCGCATGACCAGAGCCTGCTCGTTCGCCAGTTCTACAATTTCGACCCGGCGATTCTGACCGCGAAGCAAGGGGTCGCTGTTGTCTGCGATGGGACGCGACGAACCCGCGCCTTGATAGTAAATGGAAGAGGCCGGGATCCCCGATGCGACCAGGACCTTGCCGACGGCTCGCGCACGTTGCTCGGAGAGTCGCAGATTGAGTTCTGCAGGGCCGGTGGCGTCACTGTGGCCGACGAGGAGGATACGGCGCTGATCCGAGGCGTCTGCGGCTGCGGGTTTGGCATAGAGCTGGGCCAGTTTCGTGACCACGCGCAGGCCGTTTTCTGTGAGCTGGGCAGAACCACTCGAGAACATGCCGGAATCGGGGATCTGGGCCACAAGGCCGGCGTCCTGAGGGACACCGCTCACTGCGGCTGGCTCGGCAACGGTCAGCTTCTCGGTAGCGATGTTGAGATTCTCTTCCTTTGCTATCCGGTCAAGCTCTTGTAGCCTGGACTGCCACATATAGCCTGCCGCGCAGCCCAGCGCCCCACCGAGGGCAACCCCCGCGACAGCCCCTTTTTTCCCGTTGATGGCGTAGCCCGCAGCCCCTCCTGCAATCATGCCAGCCCCACAAAGCACCGGCATGCCGTAATCCTTGCCGATATCATTGACCGTGGATTTGAAATTTTGCATCTGCTGGGAGCTGCAACCCACGGCGGCAATCAATACACAGCTGAGAGGTGCAAGACGAAACGATTTATCCATAGCGATTCCTTGCCATTTATATTTAATAGCGAGATTCAGACATACCAGTGAGGCCAGAGAAAAGCGTCTTCGGGCGGAGTGAAATATCGACACTTGCTGACATAAAAGATATTAGCGCGGGCTGATGTTTAATATCGGCGCCAGGCGTGATCATTCTCGCAAGCGGCTGTGTCTGATATGTCCTGAGTGTCAGAAGAGGCAATTATCTATGCGGTTCAATAGGTATCGAGTGGCTATGATAAGCCAAACGAGCCTGATCATGCGAGTGGAAAAGTGATGCAACCATAGGAAAAACATCAACTTTCCAATATCTTTGCCCATCTCCCCGACGCTGAACACAAAGAGGGTTATTGTGACGCTCTTGTGGTTTGTGAAAGGCGCAGGCCGATTATCGCTATTGAGGATGAGGGCTGTTGGGGGAAGTATGTGGTTGCCCCCACTGACAGTGCTGGCGAAATAATGTTCATGGGCAGAATAACGTCTGGCATCCCGTTTATATAATGGATTAATTGTCGATAAATATGTCTGACAACAGTTTATAGACTGGGGCACAGGCAGTGCGAAGCATTGCAAGAGCATTGTTGAACGCATTGTTTGATAATATTGTCGAAAGGGTTTGGTCAGGAGCAATCAGATGGCGATAACAACGCGATCCCGAAGAGAGAAGGTAGGCTGCGGACTCGGGCTGGTGATGGGGCTCATCGCCTTTAACCTGATTGTGCCCCTGCTTCCGGTTGCAACAGAGATGTCGGATATGACCCGGATGATAGGTGCCATGGTCAGCGCCATGCTTTGTGCCGAGCTGGGCGCCAGGATTGGCAAGTGGCGGGATGCCAAAGAGCAGGCCGGATCGGCAGAGTAACTCGACGTGAGAAGAGCGCCAATCGCCCGAGTGCGGCGGTGTGTGCGGGTGTAACAGGCAGGGCGACAGTTGTCGCCCTGCCTGTTTTGCTATCGCGGTTTGCCGCTCAAGCGCCGCGCCGCCGGGGGGCGCTTCGATGGAGGAAGGTGGCCAGGGTGTCGCGGGGCGATGCCGCATTGCACCAGAAGGCGCCTGGAGCGAGATGGCGCCAAGGCTGGATCTGCGAGGGAAATCCTGAGATCGTGCAGGCAGTTATCTGGTTATCCCCTTGAGAGGAGTGCCCATGCGCATTGCCCTGATTGGCCTTGGCGATATCGCCCGGAAGGCCTATCTGCCGCTGCTTGCAAACGACGAGCGAGTCACCCCGCTGCTCTGTACCCGGAGTCCCTCGGTGCTCGGCGAACTGGCGCGCCAGTACCGGATTGGCGAGTGTTTTACCGAGGTCGATGTGCTGCTGGCGAGCCGACCTGATGCGGTGATGATCCACGCTGCCACCGCCGTGCACGGCAAACTGGCGGAGCTGTGCCTGCGTGCCGGCATTCCCACCTTTGTGGACAAGCCGCTGTGTGACAACGCAGGAGAGGTGGAGGCACTCGCCAATCTCGCCATCGCCAGAGACTGCCCGCTGTTTGTGGGCTTCAACCGTCGCTATCTGCCCGCCATGGCCGCCGCACGCGGCCAGCCGCTGACCGAGCTCCATTGGCAAAAGCACAGGCACGCCCTGCCGGGGGCGCCTCGCCAGTTCCTGTTCGACGACTGTATCCATGTGCTCGACAGCCTCTGCTGTTATGGCGGCGAGCCGGACGGGGAGCTGCATGCGGTGCTGCGACGCAGCAGTGAGCAGCCCGAGCTGCTGGCCGGGGTGAGCGTCGCCTGGCAGAGCGGGCAGATGGCGGTGAGCGGCAGCATGAATCGCAGCGCCGGCATGACCGAGGAGCGCATCGATGCCTATGGCGACAACCTCTCATTGCATATCGAGAACTGCACCCGTGGCCTGCTTGCGCGAGACAACACAGTGCAGACCATGGCACCGGGCGACTGGCAGCCCGTGCTGGCGAGCCGAGGCTTTGTCGCCATGCTCGAGCACTGGTATGGGCAGATTGACGCCGGGCGGGCAGACGGGGCGCTGGTCGAGAGCTACCTGAAAAGCCATCGACTGGCAGAGCGCCTCGTCGCCCTGGCAAAGGGATGACCCGAAGGCAAGGGGCTGGTGACACCGGCAGGCATCACTGGCCAGAGAAGCGGCAGAGCACTGTATGAGATGGTGGCTCCTTGCGCAGTCAGCCGGGAAAGGTGCCAGCGAGCGAGCCAAGCGAAGGCGGGTTTGTTATCTTGGCGGCCATCAAGAGCTGCAGGGCAAGAGATCGCAATGAAGAAGGTGTCGAAGATGAGATGGCTGACCGCAGTGGGCGGGGTATTCCGTTCATGAGCATCATTCTGGGGATCGATCCCGGTTCGCGCATCACCGGTTACGGGGTCATTCGCATCGTCGCGGGCAAGGCGGAATATCTGGGATCGGGCTGCATCCGCACCGATCTGGGGGAGCTGCCGTCTCGCCTGAAGCAGGTCTATGACGGGGTGAGCGAGATCATCACCCAGTTCAAGCCGGACGAGTTCGCCATCGAGCGGGTCTTCATGGCGCGCAACGCGGACTCGGCCCTGAAGCTCGGCCAGGCCAGGGGAAGTGCCATCGTCGCGGCGGTCAATGCCCTGCTGCCGGTGAGCGAGTACTCGGCCACCCAGATCAAGCAGGCGGTGGTGGGCACCGGTGGCGCCGCCAAGGAGCAGGTGCAGCACATGGTGACCCATCTGCTCAAGCTCTCTGCCACCCCCCAGGCGGATGCGGCGGATGCCCTCGGGGTGGCGCTCTGCCACTTCCACACCCGTCAGAGCCTCATTCGCATGGCCGGGCGGGCCAGCGGATCGGTGCGCGGCCGTTATCGCTGATCCCCGGGGGAGGGCTTCTGGTGTTGGCAGGGGAGCGCGGGGAGCTGCTGGCAAAATCGCTGGTCGGGTCACAATCTGTCGCGTCCCTCGATGGGACTCCCATGGAGAAGCGCACCGAGCGGGTGAATATCTTTCTACTTTATCAATAACTTGTGACATTCATCACATATTCGCGATGAATCGGGTCGGTTTCGTCTTGCTCCGCCACACTCCCATAATATGGCGCCTGTTCAATAACAGTGTCCGTATGAGCCTTTCAGGTTCGCGTGTTAGTCATCATGGGAGAGACAAGAGTGAAACCTTTTGCTGCTGAATTTATGGGAACCTTCTGGCTGGTGCTGGGGGCTGCGGGAGCGCCGTGCTGGCTGCCGCCTTCCCCAATGTGGGGATCGGCCTGCTGGGCGTCGCCCTGGCGTTCGGCCTGACTGTGCTGACCATGGCCTATGCCATCGGTCATATCTCGGGTTGCCACCTGAACCCGGCCGTGACCGTCGGGCTCTGGGCCGGTGGTCGCTTCCCGGCCTCCAACGTGCTGCCCTACATCGTGGCCCAGGTGCTTGGTGGGATCGTGGCAGGTGGCGTGCTCTATGTCATTGCCAGCGGACAGGCGGGTTTTGATGTGAGCGCCGGCTTTGCTTCCAACGGCTATGGCGAGCATTCCCCCGGCGGTTACAGCCTGCTGGCCGCACTGGTGTGTGAAGTGGTGATGACCGGTTTCTTCCTGTTCTTCATCATGGGCGCCACCGACAGCCGTGCACCGGCCGGGTTTGCTCCCATCGCCATCGGTCTGTGCCTGACCCTCATCCACCTCATCAGCATCCCGGTGACCAACACCTCGGTCAACCCGGCGCGCAGCACTGGCGTGGCGCTTTTTGTCGGTGACTGGGCCGTGGGCCAGCTCTGGCTGTTCTGGGTTGCCCCCATTGTCGGTGCCATTCTGGGTGCATTGGCCTATCGTGTGATTGCCACGAAAGAGTGATGTGTTGCTAGTTAACGTGTGGTATCGACACGCCCCCGGGCGTGTTTTTTTATGCCTGAAGGAATACCGGGCAGGGCGCCATGCCGACGATAGGGTGCGGCATGATCACAGTCCCTTGGCGCTCAGCATCTCTTTGTAGCGCTGATGCAGCAGCTTGACCCGTTCCACATAGGCCCGGGTTTCGGCCAATGAGGGATGCCGCCGTGCTTGTACCGTACCGGTCCTACAACCCCTTGGCGCTCAGCATCTCTTTGTAGCGCTGATGCAGCAGCTTGACTCGTTCCACATAGGCCCGGGTTTCGGCATAGGGCGGTATGCCGCCGTGTTTTTGCACCGCACCGGCGCCTGCATTGTAGGCGGCGGTGGCCAGGGCCACATTGCCGTCATACTGCTTGAGTAGACCCGCCAGGTATTTCACCCCGCCAAAGATGTTCTGCTCCGCCAGCAGGGCGTTGCCGACCCCGAGCTCGCGCGCCGTGGCGGGCATCAGTTGGGTCAGTCCCATGGCGCCCTTGCGGGAGACGGCCAGAGGATTGAAAGCGGACTCGGCATGGATAAGTGCCCGGATGAGGGCAGGCTCGACCTGATAAGCCTTGGCTGCCGCCTGTATGGTGCTGGCGTAGTCATAGAGGAAGAGGCCTGTTGTGCGCCAGTTGACCTTGGACGCCGGATCGCAGGCATAGCAGTCGTTGAACAGCAGCAGTTCGTAGTGACCCTGCTCCGGCATCATGTCGGAATAGCGTATGACCCCGTTCTTTTGTACCGACTTGTAGACCTGGATCTGACGGCTTGCAGGCTTAGCGGGTTCAGGGGAGGGGAGCGGCGCCGGGGTGAGCGCCACGGTACGCGGCGTGGGAACCGGGGAGGAGACAGCCGTCTCCGGGGTCAGGATCACCACCTCTGCCGGTGGCGGTATCTGAGCCGGGGCTGCGTGGGAAAACAGCGGCATCATGCCCAGCAACATCCATGCTTTCAACGGCTTGCTCCTTAAGCCTCGTTAGCCACGTTGAGTAAAGCATTCGGGATGGCGCAGAACAAGTGCCCGTGAACAGGGGAGGCTGGAAATGTGATGGCAGAGGGACGGCCGTCTGTGTGCTCACTCAGGACAAGGGGCGCGGCTCATGGCGTCAAGGGGCGGATGATCGCAACCTCGTCTTTTCCATCGAGTTATTGGCTTTTTTGTAAGTTAAAGGCGTGTTATCTTGCTGTTGCTCCACTCTGGTCAGATCTCTTCGTGGAGCCAGCGAGCGAGCAGGAGAGGGGCCGGTATGGCCAGAGCGAAATGGGCATGACAAGCAGGCGAGCGATGGAGCTCAGATTCGAAGAGTACTGTGATGCGGATCTTTCCCTCATCAGAGACTATTACGAGACGACGTTTTCCCACTATGTGCCGGATTTGGCAGAACGGATTTTTGTGGTTCGTGATGCGCACTGGCTGGTGGGGGCGGTGCGCCTGCGCGATGAGCAGGATTACTACCACTTGTGCGGCTTTCGTCTGCTCCCTCACTACCAGTCCCTGGGGCTGGGGTCCCGCTTGCTGCAGCATGCCTGCCGCGATCTTTCCGACAAGCCCGTGATCTGTCACGCCCTGCCGTTCGAGAAACCCTTCTACCTCAAGGCGGGATTTGACCACCTTCCCCTGCATGAACTCGACGGGCCCCTTCACTCCCACTATCACCAGCAGCACGAACAGGGTTACCAGATCGAGCTGCTGGTGCGTCAGGCGAAGGCGCCTGTTTTCAACTGACGTCTTATTGGGGTTTGGTCAGCAGGTGGATCTTGCCTGGTGACAGCTCCAGCCCCAGCAGATTTTCCTTGAGCCAGGCCTGATTGGGATCCTTGTCATCCAGCTTGTAGACAGGCTGGGTTTCCAGCCGTTTCTCCATGCTCTGCAGCAGCATCCTCAGCATGAAACCAAACTTCTGCTCCGCCGCGGCAGGCTCCAGCTTGTAATCGATGAGCTTCATGTTGTCGAGGAAGAGCGCACTCTTGGCCTTGTCGTAGCGGGGCCTCGCCTCATAGGTCATGTTGAGGCGCGCGTCGTACTCGGTCTGATCCGGGAGCGCGATTTTCAACTTGCCTTTGCCAAACACCCTGGCGGTATCCGGGCTCTGGCGACCAATCTGCACATC
This sequence comes from Aeromonas sp. QDB14, assembly GCF_027707845.1. NCBI lineage: Bacteria > Pseudomonadati > Pseudomonadota > Gammaproteobacteria > Aeromonadales > Aeromonadaceae > Aeromonas > Aeromonas sp. QDB14. The sequence continues at coordinate 10,781 of NZ_JAPCJD010000059.1, forward strand.
GCTCTGCTCGAGTTGCACATGGGCCTTGATGATGCCGGGCAATTCCAGCTGTTTGTCCACTTGCACCTGGGATTGCAGGTACTGATTTATCTGCTGCTCATTGATGTCATATGAGCCTTGACCTAGCATGGCCAGACTCAGCAGCATAGATTGCAGGATCATGCTAACGACCTGATAGAATGGGTGTGCCCCATAGCATACCATCCCGACCCTGTGGGGTCTGCCCGTGCCATCTGTCCAATACACCAAGGAGTCGCCTTGCTCGACGGTCTGGAATACGACATTCAGTTGCTGTTTTCCCGCTTTCTCGGCTGGTTGTTGCTGTTGTTTCACACCGTGATCGTGGCTGGGATCTCCCTGCGGGTGGTGATGAAGCGACGTCCCATCGGGGTATCCCTCGCCTGGTTGGCCCTCATCTATGCCATCCCCTTCGCCGGGGTCGGTTTCTACGTGCTGTTTGGCGAGATACGCCTCGGCCGCAAGCGGGCGGAGCGGGCCCAGGCCATGTACCGTCCTTACGCCATCTGGATCCGCCAGCTCGCGCGCCTCTTCCCCCAGCACTGCTGCGAGGTGGGCAGCAAGGCACGCCCGCTCCACGATCTGATCCAGGGGCGCTTGGCCATGCCCATGCTCTCGGGCAACCGGATGACCCTGCTGCACAAGCCCAAGAGCATCGTAGAGGAGATAGTGCGCGACATCCGGGGCTCCTCCCAATCCTGTTATCTGGAGTTCTACATCTGGCACCCCGGCGGGGATGTGGACGAGGTGTGCGAGGCGTTGATGGAGGTGGCGGCACGCGGCGTGGATTGTCGTGTCTTGCTCGACTCCATCGGCAGCAAGACCTTCTTCCGCTCCTCCTGGCCCAAAACCTTGCGCGCCGCCGGCGTCAAAGTCGTGGAAGTGTTGCCGGTCGGCGCCTGGCGAATCCCCTTCCAGCGCCAGGACTTACGCATGCACCGCAAGCTGGTGGTGATCGATGACAAGGTTGGTTATACCGGCTCCATGAACATGGTGGATCCTCGTTTCTTCAAGCAGGATGCCGGGGTCGGCCAGTGGGTCGACATCATGATCCGGGTGCAGGGCCCCGTGGTGCCGTTGATGTGGTCCACCTTCGTCTGGGACTGGGAGATGGAGACCGGCGAGCGGCTGCTCGACAGTCTGCAACATGAGCCGGAAGCCTGGCCACAGACCAACTATCGAGCCCAGCTCATTCCCTCAGGCCCCTTCGTCGGCGGTGACTGCATCCAGCAGAGCCTGCTGCTCGCCATCTACCAGGCTCGTCACCATCTGGTGCTGACCACCCCCTATTTCGTGCCGGACGATCCGCTGGCTGCGGCCCTCTCTTCGGCGGCGGCCCGCGGCGTGCTGGTGCAGTTAGTTCTGCCTGCGCGCAACGACTCCCTGATGGCCAACCACGCCAGCAACTCCTTCATGGAGGATCTGCTGGCGGCAGGAGTGGAGATATACCGCTATGATGCCGGACTGCTACACACCAAGAGCGTGCTGGTGGACGATGATTTCGCCCTGGTGGGCACGGTCAACCTCGACCGGCGCAGTCTCTGGCTCAATTTCGAGATCACCCTGCTCATCGACAACCCGGTGTTTGTCGCCGAGATGAACCAGCTGGTGCAGGGCTACATGCTGGAGGCGACCCCCATGTCACTGACCAGGTGGCGTGCCCGCCCCTGGTACAAAAAATTGCTTGAGAACATCTTCTACCTGTTCAGCCCCCTGCTGTGACAGCCAGAGCGTGGACCCCAAGCCGTTGTCTGGCTTGTGTTGATGCCCATCCTCCCCGTAGAGTGCGCCCATGCACCCGCCATTGAACCATTGTGGAGAAACAGAACTGATGAAGAAAAAAGTGGCCTTGGCCGTCGGAGTCGTGTTGGTGGTGGGAGGGCTTGGCGCCTGCTGGTACACGGGCAATACGTTCGACCGGATCCTGGCCGAGCAGATCGCCAGGGCGCAGCAGGAGAGCGGAATCGAAGTCACCTGGAGCCCGGAGACGGAGAATCTGTTCACCCGCGACGGCGTGCTCAAGGTGGTGGTGCCGCCCCAGACGCTGGCGAGTTTTGATCCCCAGCTGGCGGGAAGCGAACCCATCGAGATGCAGTTCGCGTTCAACAGCCGCCTGTTGCCGCTCTATATCAAGAGTCACCTCCAGCTTGAGACCGCACAGGGCACGCTGGCGCCCATCCTGACCTCTCTGGGGATGCAGCAGTGGCAACTGGGGGCAGAATCGGCGAGCAGCCTCTGGACCATGAGCAACAGTTCCCGCTTCTGGGTGAGTGACTTCAAGGTCAAGGAGGGGCTCAACGAGTTCACCTTCCTGCCCTTGAACGGCGACTATCGTGGGGATCTCGACGGCAATGGTCATCTCACCGCCCACTGGTTGGGGATGACGGTCCACGATGCCCAGAGCAAGACAGATCTGGCCTTGGCGGATCTCAAGGGCAGTGCCGATATGGCCGAGATCAGCGGGCTCTGGCTCTCTCCCCGCAGCGATGCGACCCTCACGGCCTTCACCCTGACCCAGCCGGGGAACGTCAAGATCACGCTGGAGGGGCTGACCACGGCCACCGAGCTGGCGGGGGACGATCTTCAGACGCTCTCCACTCGCTATCAGATGAAGGTGGCGACCCTCAACATGGAGAGCGAGGAAGACCGGCTCGCGCTGACCCAGGGAAATCTGGATCTCTCCCTCAAGGGGCTGGATCTCGAGGGGTATCAGACGCTGCAAGAGGCCAGCAGCAAACGGGTGGACGAAGCGGCCATCCAGGAAGCGCTGGACAAGATGCTCCAGAGAGGGGCCACACTGGAACTGGCGGATCTGAGTGCGCGATTGAACGGTGAGCTTGTCAGCCTGCAAGGGGAGGCCAAGCTGGCGCCCACCACCCTGGCACAGTTGATGGGCAGCGAGGAGGGGATGCAGGCACTCTCCGGTCTGCTGCATGCCCACCTTGGGGAGAAGCTGGGCCAGGCCGTACCCCAGTTGGCCCCCATGCTGGAGCAATTCACTGCCATGGGATATCTGAAGGCGCAGGAGTCACAGCTTCAGGCCGAGCTCAAGCTCGACAAAGGGGCCGTGACCGTCAATGGTCTGCCGCTGCACCCGTGAGTGCCGCGCAATGAAAAAGGCTCCCTCGGGAGCCTTTTTTCTGGGGGCGCGCAGCCGCTTATTTGAACACGACGGTCTTGTTGCCGTAGACGAAGACCCGCTCGTTCAGCACCAGTTCCAGCGCCCGGCTCAGCACGGATTTCTCCACGTCGCGTCCGGCCTTGGCCATGTCATCGGCACTGAAGGTGTGATCGACGTGGATCACGTCCTGCTCGACGATGGGGCCTTCATCCAGATCGTCGGTGACGAAGTGGGCGGTGGCACCAATCAGCTTGACCCCGCGGTCGAAGGCCTGACGATAGGGGCGGGCGCCGATGAAGGCAGGCAGGAAGGAGTGGTGGATATTGATGATCTTGCGCGGATAGGCTTCCACGAAGCTTGGGGTCAGCACACGCATGTATTTTGCCAGGATGACGTAATCCGGCTGGTAGCCATCGATGAGCGTGCGCACTTGCTCCTCATGCTCGGTGCGGCTGAGATCCTCGTGGCTCACGCAGTGGAAGGGGATGTCGAACTTGCCGGTCAGCTCGGCGAGGGTGTCGTAGTTGCCGATGACCGCGACGATGTCCATGTCCAGGGCGCCGGCATAGTTTTTCATCAGGATGTCGCCGAGGCAGTGAGTCTCCTTGGTCACCAGGATGACGATGCGCTTTTTGCCCGCCTTGACGAGGCGACGTTGGGCGCCGGCAGGCAGGGCATCATCGAGGTCGGCCAGAAGGGTCTCGTCGTTGAAGCGCCCTTCCAGCTCGGTGCGCATGAAGAAGCGGCCGTTTTCGTGATCCACGAACTCGTCGTTCTTGTTGATGTTGAGCTGGTGCTTGTAGCAGATGTTGGTGATCTTGGCGATGAGACCCTTGGCGTCGGGGCAATCGGTCAGCAGTATTTTCTTTTCCATCTCTGTCATGATTCCGTTTGTGATGTTGGCACCCGGTCTGCGCGGGCGCGCGCGTTTTTGCTGGCACTATGCCACAAACGAAATCAGAAAGGACAGCGCGCCGTGTATCGGGTGGTGCTCGCGCGAAAATTGCAGTGCAGCCAGCTCCCGGTTTGTCTTTGATGGGTTTTTGGCTGGCATCCTGCGTCTTTTTTCTTTAGGCTGTCTGCGCTTATTCTCAGGGCGGGGCGAAATTCCCCACCGGCGGTATCCCGATGTGACTCGGGGAGCCCGCGAGCGCCCGACCCGGCATTCATCCGGGACGGGGTCAGCAGATCCGGTGAGATGCCGGAGCCGACGGTCATAGTCCGGATGAAAGAGGATAAGACAGATATTGCTGGCCAGACCCTGCCGGGTTGGCCGCCGCATGGCTACTTCTGTCTGCCTTTCCATGCCCTGATTCTGGTCCTTGTCTTTTTTAGGAGTCTTACCATGAATCAGTCTCTACTCAGTGAATTCGGTGATCCCATTGCTCGCGTCGAAGCCGCGCTGGCCGCCCTGCGTGCCGGTAAGGGTGTGCTGGTGGCCGATGATGAAGATCGCGAGAACGAAGGCGATCTCATCTTTGCCGCAGAAACCATGACCAACGAGCAGATGGCCATGATGATCCGCGAGTGCTCCGGCATCGTCTGCCTCTGTCTGACCGACGAGCGGGTTCGCCAGCTCGAGCTGCCGATGATGGTGGAGGCCAACTCCAGCCACTATCAGACTGCCTTCACCGTGACCATCGAAGCGGCGCAGGGGGTGACTACCGGGGTGTCCGCCGCCGATCGCATCACCACCATCCGCGCGGCCATCGCCGACGGCGCCCGGCCCTCCGATCTGCATCGACCCGGCCATGTCTTCCCGCTACGCGCCCGCACGGGTGGGGTGCTGACCCGCCGTGGTCACACCGAAGCGACCGTCGATCTGATGCAGCTCGCCGGGCTCAAACCTTACGGAGTATTGTGCGAGTTGACCAAGGAAGATGGCTCCATGGCCAGGCTGCCGGACCTGGTGGCCTTCGGTCGCCAGCACCGGATGCCGGTCCTGACCATCGAAGATCTGGTGCAATATCGTCAATTGCTGTCAGAACGTTCAGCCTGAGCCTCATACGAAATTGTAATAAGCCCAAATTTTGGTTACGCTTTGTGCGAACCTCATCCAGGGACACTCATTTTTGCTTAAAGTTTGTACGGAAAGTGTGCAACTAAAAAAAAATGAGGGTTTTAACGCATTTATCTGTGATGAGGCCTATCCAAACTATGATTTTTTTGTGCCATAATCACGCCGCTTGCTAAACGTCTGGCGAGTTAAAGGGAGCTTTTAAAAATGAAAAAAATGTTGTTGGTAGGTGTTGTTGGTCTGTCCGCTCTGCTGGGCGGTTGTGCAAACACCAGCGAACTGGAAACTTCCGTTCAGAATCTGTCTAACAAAGTTGACCAACTGGCTCAAGATGTTAGCGCTGTTCGTGCTGATCAGTCCAAGATCGCTGCTGATGTTGCAGAAGCCAAGCAAGAAGCTATGCGTGCTAACCAGCGCATCGACAACATGGCTACTTCCTACAAGAAGTAATCCATGCGAAAAAATGGCGCATTTCAATGCGCCATTTTTTTTTGCCTGAAATTCGTCAAATACCCGCGTTTTTCCCGCTAATACCCGCCTGACAAGGCAATGCCGAACACTCGGCATCACCCCGTTTTTCATTTCCGCATCGGTCAGTAGAGCAGGCTGTAGAGCTTGCGACGATAACTCTGTGCCGCCGGGTGCGCACCCATGGTTGCCAGCACATCGAGATAGATCTTCTTGGCATCGCCAAAGGCGAGATCACGTTTGAGGATGGTGAACAACAGAGCCAACGCCTCCTCTTGTCTACCAACCTGGCTGTAGAGCACCGCCAGCTCCTGGGCGAGGGCATGGTCATCCGGCTGTTCAGCGTGGCGCAGCTCCAGGGCGCGCAGCTCAGGACTGTCGCTGGCCTGCAGCGCCAGCGAGAGGCGGGAGCTCAGGGTCTGGTAATGATCATCCTGTGCCACCATGGGGATGGTCGAAAGCAGGCTCTGCGCCTCGTCAAGGAGATTGAGATCCAGCGCGGCCTGTATCAGCCAGAGCGTGATGTCGTGACGCTCGGGGGCGAGGCGATGGGCCTGGCCAAGATGGGTGTGCGCCACATAGGCTTGCCCGTTCTCCAGCGCCTGCTTTGCCTGATCGAGCAGCAACTCCTCCTCTTTGGGGGCAAAGGCGGCGAAATACTGGCGCAATGTGGCTTCATCCTGCGGCCCTTCCAGAATGGCCTGTTCATCCGGGCGCCCCTGATGGAACAGCACCAGCGCGGGCAGTGCGCGCAGGGCAAGCTGGCTGGCCAGAGGCTGCAACTGGGGGTCGTTCATGTCGACTTTGGCAAGGGTCACCGCTGCATTGGCCGGGCCGACCAGCGCTTCCACTTGCGGGGTCATGGCCTGGCACTCCGGCATCTGGGGGGCGTGGAAATAGATGACGACCGGCTTTTTCATGGACGCATCGAGCAATTCTGCGTGGAAGTTCTGGGGAGTGATGTCGACGATCATGAGGCTGACTCTCGAAAAATGGTGTGGATCAACATGGGGTCCAGCGGGATGGAATTCAAGCGCGCATCCAGCAGATGGGCATCGACCCGGCGAGTCGGGGCAGCCAGGCTGAGCCATCCGCTGCCCGCGGGCCAGTCGCGGATTTCATAGTGGCGATTGTCGAGATGATTTTTGAGCTGCCATGCCTGCTCCGGAAGGAAGCAGATTTTGTCGAGTCCGGCGGAAATACCATCGCCATGCGCCTTGAGCACAGCTTCCTTGCGAGACCATAGCCGATAGAAGGCCGAATGTTGCTCCTCTCGGGGCAGGGCGTTCAACCATTGGTATTCGCTTGGCGCATAGAAGCGTTTGGCCAGCGGCAGTATGGGGCGGTGACGCAATCCCATCTCGATGTCCACCCCAAGGGGACCCTCCTCACAGAGGGCGATCACCAGCCACTCTCCGCTGTGGCTGAGGTTGAACTGCCAGCGATGACTGAGCAGTGTCGGTTTGCCATGCGTACCGATGCCAAAAGTCAGGGCATCGGCCCGGCAATGGAGCCGCTCGGCCAGCAGGCGGCGCAGCAGCACCCGGCCGAGCAGGTACTCATGCTGGCGACCCGCCTGGTGGATCTCGTGCCAGTGACGGCGTTCATCCGGGGCGAGTTCGGATGCCAGCCTGATCACCAGGTCTGCATCAACGCTTGCCGTATTTAACAAATAGAGATCCGCAGATAGCATAATATTTCACTTAAAAATGGGGGTGAAATAGCGATAACAGTCCGTTTGATGCGCTCAAAACCGATGCTTTCAAGATTGTATATTGTTTGGGCATGATCACATAAATTGCGCTAAACAGAGCATTTCCTTGCAAAAATGTGAGGTCGATTGGGATTTTCGCTTGCCTCGATAGAATTCTTGGATATAGTCGGGTGCTGTTGCCTTATAAATTGCCCTTTCGGGCTGCATTTTAACAAGTTTCACTCTTTTTGCGGGGATAAAGGATTGCGCCACCTGATGCTACTGCTGGTCGCGCTCGGAATGGTGGGTTGTGCATCGGCACCCCAACCCGAGGTCGCGAGCAAGATCGAGGTTTCCATGATGGAACCCGTGATTGAACCCGAAGTTTCACCAACCCCTGACGTCAACGAAATCCTGACCGTATACAAAGAGTGGCGCGGCGTTCCTTACCGGATGGGAGGCAGCAGCCAGCGAGGCATCGATTGCTCCGCCTTCGCCCGTGAAGTGTTCCGCAATGCCGTCGGCATCGAATTACCCCGCGATACCCGCTCCCAGGTCCATGAAGGCACTCGGGTTTCCAAACAGGATCTGGTCGAAGGAGACCTGGTCTTCTTCAAGATCAACCGCCGCCTCAATCACGTGGGCATCTATGTCGGCAATGGCGAATTCATTCATGCCTCCACCCGCGCCGGGGTGACGCGCTCCAAGCTCGACAGCAGTTACTGGCGCAGCAAATTCTGGCAGGCACGCCGGATAGACATCTGAGTCAGGCTGGACAAACGGCTCGCAGTACGGACTGTTTTTCCAACCTCACTTGAACCGGGCCCTCAGGGCCCGGTTTTTTTATGACCCTCGTTTAGACTTTCCCTGGTCGACTCTCTATAGTGTGGCCCCCTTGATCCTCGGCAGGTCCAGCATGACACCCCAGCAGAAAACCGGATTGCACCCGCGCAATCGCCATCAGGCACCCTACGACTTCGACGCGCTCTGCCAGCGTACCCCGGCGCTGACCCCTTTCGTGTTCACCAACGAGCACGGCACCCGAACCCTGGACTTTGCCGATCCGGCCGCCGTCAAGACGCTCAACCGGGCATTGCTGGCACTGCACTATGGTATTGCGCTTTGGGATCTGCCCCCCGGCTATCTCTGCCCGCCCATTCCGGGCCGGGTAGACTACCTGCATCGAGCCGCGGATCTGCTGGCCGAGAGCGCGGGATGCGTACCGACGGGCAAGCAGGTTCGAGTGCTGGATGTCGGTGTCGGGGCCAACTGCATCTATCCCTTGCTGGGCGCCCGGGAGTATGGCTGGCGCTTCGTGGGCTCAGACATCGATCCTGTGTCGGTGAAGGCGGCGACCCTGCTGGCCACCAGCAATGGATTGGGCAACCAGATCACATGCCGTCATCAGGGTAACCCCAAGCATGTCTTTCGCGGGATCCTGGGGCCGAAGGAGCACTTTGCCCTGACCCTGTGCAACCCGCCGTTTCATGCTTCTCTGGCTGAAGCGAGCAAGGGGACGGAGCGCAAGCTGCGCAACCTGGGCAAGGGCCAGGCAGTGGCCGGTGCGCCCGTGCTCAATTTCGGCGGTCAGAAGGCCGAGCTCTGGTGCGAGGGGGGCGAGGCGGCGTTTCTGGCGGCCATGATAGAGCAGAGCAAGGAGTTTGCCAGCCAATGCCTCTGGTTCAGTTCGCTGGTGTCGAAAAAGGAAAATCTGCCTGCCGCACGAAAGGCGCTGGCTCGGGTGGGGGCGCGGGAGGTTCGCGTGCTCGAGATGGCGCAAGGCAACAAGGTGAGCCGGATCCTCGCCTGGAGTTTCCTGGACGATGGGCAGCGCAAGAGCTGGTGGACCGCCCAGGGGAGATGATCGAGGACGGGGCTCAGTGGCGACACGGGCCCTGTCTCTTTTTCAGATCAGATGTTGATTCGTTTGCAGCCTTCCATTCAATCGTTTTCCTGCCCGTGTTTGCTCGCATGTTAGTGACCACTTTCGCGCCTGGTACAGGTGTACGCCGAGATTTTTTTGTACTTGCTGATGAAACTTTCATAAAATAGGACTGGTTAGACCTCTTTACAGGCTTTGAATCGAATAGGGATCGGTAAATGAAAGTTGTCGATTTTCTGAAGCACAAGCGCGAAATTCTGGCGCAACACCCCTTTGAGCTCAAGGATTGGCTCTCTCCGGCGATCCGCGACTACTGGCGTGAGTTTCAGCAAAAGGCACACCTTCACCCCTTGCTGGGAAGAGTGCTGGATCTGCAGGGGGAGTCCCAGGATGCCCGCCAGCAAGAGGCTGCCAGAGTCACCCAGGTCGCGAATGGCCAGCCTGCCTTGGCGCAGGATCCCGTGGTGGAGCTCGAAGGCGAAGCGGCGGCACTCTATGCCGAGTTGCAGACCCGCATCGGTGAAGAGACCCATGTAGGTGAGTGGTTGCAGGTCACCCAGGCGTTGATCAACCAGTTCGCGACCGTGACCGGCGATCATCAGTGGATCCACACCGATCCCGAGCGTGCGGCAGCCGAGTCTCCCTTCAAAACCACCATTGCCCACGGCTTCCTGACTCTGGCCCTGCTGCCCCAGTTGACCGGTTCGGTGGACGAGAGCACGCCGGAGTTCCCGACCGCTCGCATGGTGGTGAATTTCGGCCTGGAACAGGTCCGCTTCCCTTATCCTATCAAGGTGGACAGCAACATCCGTGCACGTACCAAGCTGTCGCGTGTCACGCCCATCAAGGGAGGCATCGAGCTCCTCAAGGAGATCAAGATAGAGATCGAGGGGATCCGTCGCCCTGGCTGCGTCATCGAGTCGGTCACCCGGATCTATTTCTGACGCGCTCGTCTTGCACCCATGAACACAGGCCCACTTCGGTGGGCCTGTGTCGTTTCTGGCGGGTCAAAAACTCGCCCCTAGGGTGATGAGGTGACGCCACTCCTTCTCGCTCACATCCATGTTCAGGCCATGGTAGTCGAGCCAGGCATCGTCCCAATCCAGCTCGCTTGACCAGGAGAGACGCAAATGATCGCTGAAGTAATACCTGAGGCCCAGGCTGCCGCTGACGGACTGCTTTCTGGTCAGATAGGGGGATGGTTGGTCGACGAACCTTTCATAACTACCCTTGCCAAACAGCTCGAACTTCTCTTCCCAGAGTGCCAAGGGCTGCCGGTAGTCCCAACCCAGGCTGACGAAGGGGTAATTGATGATCCTGTCGTCAAACAGGTCTGAGTTGCTCCACACCTCCGGCCTGAAATAGGCCCGCTCCAGGCCGAGCTGGCTGATGATCTCCAGCCGGCGTTGTCTGTCATTCCAGAAGCGGTATCCGGGACCGGAGGCATAGTCAATCTCCAGATAGCCTGCCTCGATCATGTTGTAATCGATGTCGACGGAAGATCGCAGGAACCAGTGATCGTCGAAGAAGAAGTCGAGCTTGGGTTTGAGCTTGTACTCGTGGCTGTCGGTGATGTTGTTTGCCGTTTCGTAGATGTACTCGCCATCCAGGCTGTAACGCCAGTCCAGATTGGCAAACTCGGTGGAGACCTTGAGATTGACGTTGTTGGTCTTCTTGGTGTTCTCCTTGAGCTTGATGTTGAGATCCCCGTTCCCCGTCAGCAGCCAGGCATTGGCCTCATCAGGAGAGTCCAGCAGGGGGATCCCCGTCTTGGTGAGCGGCTTGGGTTTCTCCTGCTTGTCCAGACGCCAGCGTTTGATGGCGTGGCGCGGGACCGTCATGGCCTGACTGTAGGCGGGCTTGATGCGGATCTGCTCGTCCGTGATCTCCTCTATGGTCCCGCTCAGACGATCGCCGTTGTGCATCCAGAGGATGTCCGCCATCGCCGCGGAGCCAGGCAGCAGAAGCAACAGGCAAATCACATGACCCGTTCTGTTCATGTTGGTCAGGCCTTCAGCCGCTCACGGGTTTGGGCAGCCCGCTCTTGCGCTCGAGCAGGGCGGTCACCCGGGCACTGTCGATGTCGGGGGCAGCGATGAACTGCTCGGCTTCGGGGGAGAGCACCAGCGGCGCCCCCTGTGCCATCTCCGCTTCGGTGCGGGAGAGGGGGGAGTGTACCTCCAGCCAGCGACGACCGTCGGGTTCCACCGCCATCTTGACCGGCTGGTTGATGACCCGGACCGGGGTGCCGACGGGAACAAGACCAAACAGGGTTTCGATGTCATCCGGGCGCAGCCGGATACAACCCGCGCTGACTCGCAGACCGACCCCGAAATCCTTGTTGGTGCCGTGGATGAGGTAGTCCTTGTTGCCATAGCCAAGACGCATGGCGAACTTGCCGAGGGGATTGTCGGGGCCGGGGGGGACCACGGCGGGCAGATCGATCCCCTTCTGCTCCAGCCAGGACTTGCGGACCATGGGGCCGGGCACCCAGGTCGGGTTGGGATTTTTCGCAATGACGGTGGTGGTCATCTCCGGCGTCTCGCGGCCGATGTCACCGATCCCGATGGGCAGCACCATCACCTCCTGCTTGCCCTTGGGGAAGTAGTAGAGGCGAAGTTCAGGCAGGTTGATGACGATGCCTTCTCGCGGCACGTCGGGCAGCAGCATCTGGGTCGGCAGAGTGAGCCGGGTGCCCGGGGTGGGCAGATAGGGGTCTACGCCGGGATTGGCTTCGAGCAGTGCCAGAAAGCCTGTCCGGGTATGCTTGCCGACCAGTTCCAGATGATCGCCAGGCTGTACGATGTAATCTTCCAGGGCGCCGATGAGACGGCTGTCCGCTGGCGGCAGGGGATAGGTGTTGGACCAGACAGGTGCGGCCCAGAGGCTGGCGGCGGCCAGCAGCAGTGAGACGATACGAGTGTTGAGCATGGTTGTTCCTATCGGCTGGGGCGAGGGACGGGTTCCCTTCCAAAAAATGAGCAGAGATTGTCAACGAATCCCGCGGGGATTACCAGTCCGGCACCATGACTGCCGGGAGGGCGGAGGCGAGCGCGTCACAGGGTGTCACTGGCCCATCAGGCTCGCCGTATTCACCCGCCCGGAACCGGGTACAGGGTGGAGGCAGTGAGCGAGGAGGCGCAGCCGGGTGAAAGTCACTGGCGTTGGGAGGGGCGGGATCGCCGGATGGCGGTTTTATCGCCAGTCGTCTGATCTGCAACGAGATTTACATTGATTTCCCGGCTAGGGTTGGGTCAATATGAGTGCCCGTGGAGAGATGCCGGAGTGGCCGAACGGGATTGACTCGAAATCAATTGTGGCAGCAATGCCACCCAGGGTTCGAATCCCTGTCTCTCCGCCATTTATTCCCCTCAAGCCCGCGTCCGTCGCGGGTTTGTCATTTCTATCTCATCTCTGTCCATCCCCCGGCTCAGCCATCTCCCAATGTCTTTTCCGATTTGGGGCCTGTGGTCACGGGGTCGCGAAGTCTCACCCCATTCTCTCGAATGTCTATTCACCTGATTAGCCACTTGCCGGCCCAGACAGGTCTCCCGGGGTCATCACCAACATGGTGATGGGGCATGGGCCCGCACCTGCAGGGTCATCTGGCCGACCCCGCGAGCTCAGCCATCGCGATCCCCCTGATAGGCGCAGAAAGCCTGCGAGTAGATGTGTCCAGAGTTGGCTATTGGTGCTTGGTTTTCTATCCCGCAGCCATCATCAGAGCAACGTGGCTGCGGGTTGGAGACTCATGCCTTGCGGCTGGCGAGCTGGCGAAGGCGCTGGGTGCTCTGGTGCAGACTCTGGTGCTGCACCTCGTTCAGGGCGCAGTGCTTGAGCACGTACTCGGCGCTGGCCACCACCGTCTTCCAGCGCGGAGCCTTGGGCAGGGTGTCGAGGTTCAGGTACTTGTCGAGGGTGCGGGTCTGGGGACTGGAGCGGTCCATGTAGACCCGCCACAGCTTGCTCTTCTCCGCCAGCACTATCTTGCCCTTGCCGGTGCTCTGCTGCCAGGTCTCCAGGGTGAGACGCATGGTGTCCACCAGGGCGCGGCGCAGAGGTTCGTCATCCTGCTGGCGAATGAGGTCGTCCGCCAGCGACCTGAACTCCCCTCCCAGCCGGCTCAGTTCCCCCAGCAACTGGCCATCCTCGATGATGGCCTGGCGAGAGAGGCTCTTGAGGGCGTTCTCCAGTGCAGCCATGCGATTGTCGTCCTGGCGCGGTTCGGTGCCAAGGGTCAGCGCATAGGCGTGCTGCCCCCCCAGGTTGATGGGCAGGGCGCGGGCGTTGAGGGTGTCTCGCTGGCCCGCCACCAGGAAGTCCAGCTCCCGCACCGGCTGCGCGGTCATGTCGGGCCAGTGGCTTGCCAGCGGGGCGGCCAGCCACTCGTCCAGCATCTGCCCCTCCATGGCTTCCGGCTCCTGACCCAGCAGGCGCGCCAGGGCCCGGGAGGCAAACAGCACCCCTCCTTGCTCATCGAGGAAGACCATGGGGTCGGCCCCCTCGCCTAGCAGGGCGAGGAGCCGCTCCTGATCCTGGTGCAGTTGCTCCTGGAGCAGTAGACGGTGCTCTATCTCCTGTTTGAGCAGGCGGTTCTCCACCAGGGAGGCGCGCCCGGCGCTGGCCTCCAGCAGGGCTCTCACCCGGGCGAACAGCTCCTCCTTGCAGAAGGGTTTCACCAGATAGTCGTTGGCCCCGGCGTTGAAACCCTCTTCAATCTCCTTGGGCTGGTTGAGGGCGGTGAGCAGCAGCACCGGCAGCTTCTCCTTGGGGTGCTGCTGGCGCAGACGGCGGCAGACGTCGAAGCCCGAGAGGGTGGGCATCATCACATCAAGCAGGATGAGATCCACCGGCTCCTGAGCCAGCTTGGTCAGGGCGTCGTGGCCGTCGCTGCTGGGCAGGATGCGATAACCGCAGGGCTGTAGCAGGTGGCGCAGTATGTGCAAATTGATGGGCTCGTCATCCACCACCAGGATGACGGGGGCATCTTGCGGCGGGGGCGGCAGATCCTCGCTCTCCCAGTCCGGCAGGATGACGGGCTGCTGGCGTACCAGCTGGTGCTCTATCTGGCGGCTGTCGAGGGTCAGACTGCCCGCCTTGCCGCTGGCCAGCGGCAGGGTGAAGGCGAAGGTGGAGCCGACGCTCGGCTCGCTTTCCACGAACAGCTCCCCCCCCATCAGGTGCACCAGCTGGCGGGTGATGGAGAGACCGAGGCCCGCTCCCTGCTTGCTCACTTCCGGGCTCATCTGCACCAGGGGCTCGAAGATGTGCTCCAGATGGTCCCTGGCGATGCCGATGCCGGTATCGGTCACCTTGATGCGCAGGAAGTTGCCCTCCACCAGGGCGCTCAGCACCACCTTGCCCTGGGGGGTGTACTTGATGGCGTTGCCCACCAGGTTGTAGAGCACCTGCTCGAGGCGCTGCTCGTCCGCCAGTACAGGGGGCAGCTCGGCGGGGCTCTTGTCCACCAGGGTGAGGGGCTTGGCCTGTACCAGGTGCTGGCAGAGATCCAGCACCAGCCGGATGACCCCCTTGGAGGAGACCGGCTGGGGGTGGATCTCCAGCTGGCCGTAGCGCATCTGGTGGTAGTCGAGCAAGTCGTCCACGAGGCGCGCCAGACCGTCGGCGCTCTTGATGATGAGGCCGAGCTGTTTCTGCTGCCCTTCGGTCAGGTCCTGCTGGCTGGCGAGCATGGACTCGGCCATCCCCTTGATGCCGTGGATGGGGGTGCGCAGCTCGTGGGAGGTGTTGGCCAGGAGTTCGTCTTTGAGCTTGTCCGCCTGTTGCAGGCTGAGGTTCTGCTTGTGGGTCAGCTTGACCTGCTGTTGCAGCTCCTGGGTCTGGCGTTCGATGAGCTCGATCTTGTCCTTCACCGAGCGCTGCATGTGGCGAAACGCCTGGGCCAGCCGGTCGATGTCATCGTCGGTGCGGGGGATGGTGATGGGGTGATCCAGGGCGCCGTCCGCCACCTGTTCGGCGGCGGCGGTGAGGGATCGCAGGGGCGCCGTGATGGAGTGGGAGAGCCAGCGGGAGAAGAGGATCAGCAGCAGCAGTGAGCCTGCCCCCAGCAGGATCACCAGGGTCTCGAGCTGGCGGATGGGGGCATAGGCCTCGCTGGTGGAGATCTCGGCGATGAAGGCCCACTCGGTATCGAACACCTTCACCTGGGTATAGGCGGCCAGCACCTCGTCATCGTGGTAGGAGAGGAAGGGGCCGACCCCCTGCTCCCCGGAGAGGGCCTTGATGATGAGGGGGGTCTGCAGCGGTCGGAAGTCGGGGCTGAAGCTGTTCTCCACGCTGAATTCGGGGGCGAGCCAGGCGTTGGCGCGCATCCGCTTGTCCGGGCCGATGAGAATGGTCTCGCCGGTTGCGCCGAGCCCCTCCCGCTCCGCCATGATCTGGTTGAGCTTGTCCGGCAGCAGCTCGAAGATGACCACGCCGCGCACATAGTCGTACTGCATCACGGGAGCGGCGAGGTAGGCGACCACCTGGCCGGTCAGCTCGTTGCGGCCAAAATCGGTGAACTCGAAGATCTGCTGGGGCTTCTGGCCGCCATCGAGGCGGCGCTTGATCTTGGCGAAGGTGTTGCCAAGACCGCTGGACTGGTAGGGGCCCGAGAGCAGGTTGGTGGCGAAGTTGGCCTGCTTGGTGACCGAGTAGACCACGTCACCGTTGAGGTCGACCAGGAAGATGTCGCTGTAGTTGGATTTGCGCACCATGTCGGCGTAGCCGCGATGGAAGCGCTGGTGGACGCGGCCATACATCTCGTCCGCCAGGATGAGGGCGCTGATGGAGGGCTCTATCTCCACCTGACTGTCAGGTTGTTGCAGCTTGTCCCAGGAGCCCGGCACATAGCGGGCCTGGGCGCGGGCACGGGCCTCCTGCGGCGTGGTGCCGAGCTTCTCGAAGGCACCGGTGAAACCGTAGAAGCGACCGATACTGTTGCCGGCAAAGTCCTGCTGGGAGAAGTTGATGATCTGCTCCTTGAGGTTGCCGAAGTAGTCTTGCAGCTGGTTTTTCTTGATGTTGCGCACCGAGACCAGATGGTTGGAGGTCTGGGTGGTGAGATCCTTGCCGTGGCTATAGAGGAAAAACAGGGTGACGACCAGGAAGGGCACCAGGCCCAACATGAAAAAAGCCAGCATCAGCTGCGGTCTGAGCCCCCGAGGCCTGAAGTTCCATTTCATCGCATGATTTTCAATTGATAATCCAGTTACTAAACGCGATGAGTTTCTGACTAAAGGCTAACTATTTCAATGGCTTTATCTTAAATTCGCTCGTCGGGTCACAGGGAGCGGGGGGATTTTCGACCAAGGCGTCTAAAGGGTGAGCAAACAGCACGGGAAAGGGCTCAAAGTGAGAAAAAAGGGTTGTGCCCGGGCTCGGGGTACGTATAATGCGCCTCGTTGTCAGGCAACTGGCACGCAAGCAATAATGCGGGAATAGCTCAGTTGGTAGAGCACGACCTTGCCAAGGTCGGGGTCGCGAGTTCGAGTCTCGTTTCCCGCTCC
>NZ_JAPCJD010000060.1:0-26009 GCF_027707845.1 Aeromonas sp. QDB14
CCCAGGGCGGTGAAGATATCAAAGACCCGTTTTCCGGTAAATCGCAATGCGGCTCCGCTTAAGTGAACAGCATTGCAGCCTGGCTGGGGTTTGTGCTATCTACGGCGGGTCACGCCGGATCATTCGCCCTTGGCGGCGAGCTGCTGCTCGAGCTGGGCCAGCTTGGCCTCGAGGGCGGTCAGCTTCTCCCGGGTGCGCAGCAGCACCTTGGTCTGCACGTCGAACTCCTCGCGGCTCACCAGATCCAGCTTGTTGAGCTGGGCCTGCAAGACCTGACGGGTCTTTTTCTCCACCTCTTCACCCATGCTGCGAATGCCGGGGGGCAGGGCGTTGTGTATCTGTTTGGCGATCTCTTCCAGTTTTTTCGGGTCGATCATGGGGGTCTCCTTAAGCAATAGCGCCATTCTACCGACAAATCGTCCCCTTTGCCGAGATCGGAGCGGCTTTTTGCGCCATGGTTCCAGCCGGGCTCTGGTCGGGTCTGGTTGATGCACTCTGGCTGCTACCCTGTGACGCCGGGGATCAATTCCAATTCCTTGATGGTGTACACAAAAAAATCAGATCAGATGACTGACCAGAGGCTTATTAATTGTTGCGTTGCTGTTAATATGATTCGGTCGGGTTTGAACCCTACCCCGTCAGGCTCATCATGGATAACAACATAAAAGAGATAAGGATATGAAGAAAAAGCTAATTTATGCGGCCGTCGTCAGTGCGCTGCTGAGCGGTTGTGGTGGCAGTGACGACAACACAGGCGATACCTCAAGCTATCTCGATTATCTGCTGAGCGGCTCCAATGCAGTCCGACCCAGCGCCCTGGCAGCCCGTGCGACCGACGGTACCCTGAAATTCTCCACGGAAACGGCGGATCTCTCCAACCCGGTGTCCGCCCTCTCCACCCTGGATGGCTGGTCGACTACCCAGGCGATCCAGATAGTGCCGGTGACGGCCTCCGGCATCCAGGTCAAGGCGCCGGCCGCTGCTGAATTCGCAGCCTCCGTGGCCCCCCTCTACCTGATGGAGCTGGAGTTTGACAGTGCGGCCCTGCGTCCGAGCGGCGTGAAAAAGGTGCTGACCTACGGGGTGGACTTCGTGGTGGCCGAGACGACCGGGAAGCTGAATCTGGTGCCGCTCAAGCCGCTCAACCCCTCTTCCTACTACATGATAGTGGCGACCGATACCCTCAAAGACAGCACGGGTGCCCCCCTGCGACCGGGTAGCGACTACAGCAACTACAAGACCAGCACCGGCAGCAACGCCCAGGAGCAGACCATCAGCGGCCTGATTGCGCTGCAGGAAGGGCTGTTCAAGGCTGCCACCGGCATCACTAGCGACCACGTGATCTTCTCCGACTGGTTCGGTACCCAGTCCGGCGCCGACGTGCTGGTGGCGGTGAAAGGGGCGGCCGCATCCGTGCTCAAGAGCCCGACCCTGGACGCTGCCGCCCTGTGGAAGCAGGACGCCCTGGGCAATACCAGCCTGCCTGGCACCTATACCCTGTCGGTGAGCGGCGGCAGCCCCTTCCTGACCCAGCTGGACGCCGAGAACTTCCTGCCCCAGGAGCAGAAGGATGCGATTGCCGCCGCTTTTGGTGACGGCACTCCACTCCACAATCTGGCCTTGGGTACCACCGTCTACAGCGGCACCGTCAAGCTGCCCTACTTCCTCTCCTCCCCGACCACCGCCGGCTCCTGGGACAAGGCGAAGACCCAGTCCTGGCACGGTGCCATCCCCAGCCTCTACGCCATCGCGAACGCCCTGAAGGCCCAGGATGCCGAAGTGATCGGCGGCCTGGTGGGGGCGGGTGTGGATCCGGCCCTGCTGGGCGAACTCATCGCCGATCCGAGCCGTCAGGCCGAGCTGCTGGCGGAGGCGAGCAAGTTGATCGGGGTGACCCTCACCTCCGGCGGCAAGGCGCTGGATCCCGAGATGAATATCGGGCGCTTCAACCCGCTGCCGGCATTGGAAGAGGTGCAGTCCGTCCCGATGCGGATCTTTGCCGCCGCACCGCTGGCGAACATCACCGACGTGATCATCTATCAGCACGGCGTCACCTCGGTGAAGGAGAACGCCTACGCCCTGGCCCTTGGCCAGATTGGTGCCGGTGCCCAGGCGAGCAAGAACGTGGCCGTGGTGGTGATCGATCATCCGTTGCACGGTGAACGCGGCTTCGCCCTGACCGGCAGCATGGACTCGGTGACCACCTCCGACAACCCGACCCCCTACCTGAACCTGAGCTACCTGACCGTGGCCCGCGACAACCTGAAACAGAGCGTGGCGGATCTGCTGGGCCTGCGTCTGGCGGTGGGGCTGGCCAATGCCAAGGGGGCTATCGGCACCGCTGGCAGCCTCAAGGTACACTTCCTGGGTCACTCTCTGGGTGCCATCGCGGGGGCCAACCTGCTGGCGGTGGCCAACCAGTCTGTTGGCAACCCGACGGCAGACGCCCTGTTCAAGTTCGACACTGGCGGCCTGGCCATGCCGGGTGGCGGCATAGCGCCGCTGTTGCTGAACTCGCCGACCTTCGGCCCGACCATCCAGATGAGCGTGCTGACCGCTGGCAGTGCGGCCCTGAAGGCAGCCTTCACCGCCTACGCCCCGAACTGCAAGACGGCGGTGCCGACCTGCTTCGTCAACGAGTTCCTGCCGAGCCAGGATGCGGCCACCCAGGCCACGGCGGCCAGCACCCTGCAGAGCTACAGCTTCGCGGCGCAGTCGGTGCTGGATTCGGCAGACCCCATCAACTTGGGGAGCGGCATCGCGGCGGACTTCCCGCTGTTTGCCACCGAAATCGTCGGCGACGGCGCCCTGAGCCTGTCGGATCGAGTGATCCCGAACAGCATCGCCACCGCCCCGCTGGGTGGCACCGAGCCGCTGTTCAAGGTCCTGGCCCTGCAACCGCTGACCGCCACCGGCGCCGCCAACCACAGAGCGGCCCGCTTTGTGGCCGGGGGGCACAGCTCGCTGCTGGCACCTGACGAGAACTTCGATCCGACCGGCGCCGTCACCACCGAGATGCAGACCCAGTTCGGCAGCTTCTTCGCAAGCGGCGGTACCGCGGTCAAGGTGACCGACGGCAGCCTGCTCAAGCAGTAAGCCGGTCGACCAATAAAAACGCCGCCCCTTGGGGCGGCGTTTTTTTATGGCAAATCGGCTCAGGCTGGCCTGTGGTGCCTGTCCAGCCAGCCTTGGGCAAGGCCGACCAGCAGGCCTGCCAGGTGAGCCATGTTGGCGGTGGGGGTGCCGAGCATGTCCAAGAAGCCGAGCACCAGCCAGACCAGCATGAAGCCCATCAGGGCTGGCGGCATGGCGAGGCCGCAATCCGGTTGAAGCCTGGTTCGCAGCCAGCTGTAGCCGAGCAGGGCATAGACCACCCCGGAGAGGCCGCCAAAGCGCGGGCCGCTGACAAAGAACTCGGCGATATTGGGCAGGGCAGCCCCGACGATGAGCAGGATGAACAGCTTGCCGCTGCCGAGGCGCTGCTCTATCTGGCCACCGAGATACCACCACCACAACAGGTTGAACACCAGGTGCAGCACCGAGAAGTGGATGAAGGCCGGGGTGACGTAGCGCCAGGCCTGCCAGTCGGTGAACTGGGCCAGGGTGGGGTGGAAGGCGAGCTCGTCGAAGATGGGCAGGCCGATGGCATCCAGAGCGTAGATGGCCAGGCAGGCGATGATGACCACCAGGGTCAGGGGGCCCGCCTGGTGGAGGAAATCGGTGACCGGATCCGTCATCCCCTTGCTGTAGTCGATCCGGGCATCGGCATGGCCGGATTGCCAGGAGGCCTCCATGTAGCGGGGGTGATTGGGTTCGCTCAGGAAGCGCTTGACCTCCTGCTGGGCCTGGGCGAGGCGCCGTTCGTCTGCCAGCCAGACCGAGACGCCAAGCTCTGACTGGGTCAGCTCGCACGGAATGCCCAGGGTAGCGAGATAATCCACCAGCGCCTGGGCCATGCGGGCGTCACCCAGCACCAGCAGCTGGATCATGCCGGTTGAGGAGGAGCGACCCGCCTCTGTCATGCGTCCCCCGCCTGGATGGGGAACTCCCTGCGCCAGGCCTCGAAACCGCCATCCAGGCTATAGACCTCGTCATAGCCTTGTTGCAGCAGGTACTGGGCCGCCCCTTGGCTGCTGTTGCCGTGATAGCACATCACGATGACAGGGGTATCGAAGTCCACCTCGTTCATAAAGCGAACCAGGGTGCCGTTGGTAAGGTGGAAGGCGCCGACTGCGTGGGCCGTCTCGAAGGATTGGGGATCGCGAATGTCCACGAGACGGGCTTCGCCTGCGCTCAGCTTCTGGTGGGCATCATGGGCGCTGATATGGGCAAACTGGTCCATTGAGATGTCCTGAAAATGGAAGGTTGAAGGGCAGTTTACCGCAAGCGGCGGTTTGCGCTAAGTGTGCAATGGAGGCGGCATCCAGGGGATCGCAATTTTCTTCAATATCGGGCCGCCCGGGCCGGGTAGGCTCGGGCTTCCCTCAATTGAATGAGCATCATCCATGGAATTCAGTCTGCTGTTATCCATGGCCGGGTTTGCCCTGGCCATGTCCATCTCCCCGGGGCCGGTGAATCTGGTCGCCCTTGGCACCGGCGCCCGGTACGGTTTCACGGCCAGCCTGCGCCACGTGGTGGGGGCCACCCTCGGCTTCATCCTGCTGCTCCTGCTGATGGGGCTGGGTCTTGGCGGCGCCCTGTCCCGCTGGCCTGTGGCGCTGGGGGCCATTCACTGGGGCGGCGTGCTCTTTCTCGGCTGGATGGCCTGGCAGTTGCTGGTGGACAGCGGCGAGGTGAAGGAAGTAGAGGGTGTGCCCCCCGCTTTCTGGTACGGGGCCTTGATGCAGTGGCTCAATCCCAAGGCCTGGCTCGCCGCCAGCATGGGGATGGGAGCCTATGGGATCGCGGGCGGCATGAGCCAGATCGCCCTCTTTACCGGCATCTATCTGGTGATCTGCCTCGGCTCCATCGCCTGCTGGGCCTATGCGGGCAGCCGATTGCAGGGGTGGCTGGTCTCTCCTCGCCGATTGCGCTGGTTCAATCGGGCCATGGCGCTCTTGCTGCTGCTCAGCGCCGCCTATCTGGTGCGCTCGTCCTGAGGGACGAGCTGCGCTTTGTACTGGCCCGGGGTGGCGGCCACCCGGCGTTTGAACTGGCGCTGGAAGTGGGCCTGATCGGCAAAACCGCTGGCAAGGGCCACTTCCGCCAGGGGCTGCCCCTGGCGCAGCAGGGTGCGGGCGTGGCGAATGCGCTGATCGAGCAGGTAGGCGTGGGGCGTCATGCCGTAGTGGCGGCTGAAGGCGCGCACGAAGTGGGAAGGGGTAAGCCCGGCCACCGCACTCAGCTGTGCCAGGGTGAGGGCGCAGGCACTCTCGTCCTGCATCAGCTCGGCGGCTCGCTGCAGGTGCCGGGGAGGGCGGTCATCCCACTTGGCCGGGGTGAGCCTGGCCAGAAGCTGGCGGCTGAAGAGGTGGCAGGCCACTTCGCGAGCCAGGGGATCCGGCTCCTCCACCAGTTGCCGGTGAAGCCGGCAGAGCCCCTGGTAGAGCAGGGGATCCCGGCTTGCGGTCATGTCGAAGGGGCGAAACGCGTTGCCGAGCCCGGCCTCCTCCTGCTGGCGCTGCAACCAGAGGTTGTCGATGTAGAACATCAGATAGGACCAGGGCTGGTCAGCGACGGGATTGCAGGCGTGCACCTCTTCCGGGTTCATCAGCACCAGGCTGCCGCGGCCGACCTCTTGCAGGCTGCGCTGGTTGAGGTAGTGGCTGTGGCCGCCGGTGATGGCACCGATGGAGAAGTGGGGGTGGCTGTGCTTGTCATAGCAGACGCGCCGGCCATCCTGCACCGCCCGCGCCTCGATGAAGGGCAGGGCGGGATCGTGCCAGAAGTGGTGCTGATCCTGCGTCGCCCGCGCACGGCTCACAATGTGCTCCTCGGCGGGGGGCTGCTCCCCTGCCGGGCTCGGGGAGCGCGGCAGGGGAAGGGTGACGATGGTTGCTGCATCCTCAGCCGCCGAGATAGGCCTGGCGCACTGCCGGGTTGGCCAGCAGGGCCGCCCCCGTGTCTTGCAGCACCACCCGGCCGTTCTCCAGCACATAGCCGCGATCCGCCAGCTTGAGCGCCTGGTTCGCGTTCTGCTCCACCAGGAAGATGGTCATCCCCTTCTGGCGCAGTTGCTCTATGGTGTCGAAGATCTGCTGGATGACGATGGGCGCGAGTCCCAGGGAGGGTTCATCCAGCAGCAGCAGGCGCGGCTTGCTCATCAGGGCGCGGCCGATGGCCAGCATCTGCTGCTCGCCGCCGGACATGGTGCCTGCCCGCTGCTCCAGCCGCTCGTGCAGGCGGGGGAACAGGGTAAAAATCTGATCCAGCAGGCCGCGCTGCTCCGCCTTGTCGACGAAGAAGGCCCCCATCAGCAGGTTCTCCTCCACTGTGAGGCGGGCGAAGATGCGGCGCCCCTCCGGCACCACGGCGATGTCCTTGCGCATGATGCGGGCGGTGGTGAGAGAGTCTATCTGCTCCCCCTCGAACCAGATGGAACCGCTGCTGGGCTTGGGCTCGCCACACAGGGTCATCAGCAGAGTGGTCTTGCCGGCGCCGTTGGCGCCGATCAGGGTGACGATTT
Organism: Aeromonas sp. QDB14; assembly: GCF_027707845.1. Lineage (NCBI taxonomy): Bacteria > Pseudomonadati > Pseudomonadota > Gammaproteobacteria > Aeromonadales > Aeromonadaceae > Aeromonas > Aeromonas sp. QDB14. The sequence continues at coordinate 6,626 of NZ_JAPCJD010000060.1, forward strand.
CCCCCTCTTTCACCTCGACGCTGACGTCGTGCAGCGCCTGAATTTTGCCGTAGTGGGTCGATACGTTGCGAAGTTCTAACATCTTTTTGTCCTTACGACTCGCCCAGATAGGCCTTGATCACCGCCGGATTGCTGCGGATTTCGTCCGGTTTGCCGTGGGCCAGCGGGGTGCCCTGGTTGACCACGAAGATGCGGTTGGAGATCTCCATCACCAGCTTCATGTCGTGCTCGATCAGCAGCACCGAGACCCCGAACTCGTCCCTCAGGTTGGAGATGAGCTCGTTGAGCTCGTCGGTTTCCTTGGGGTTGAGGCCTGCGGCCGGTTCATCGAGCATCAGCAGTTCGGGCCGGGTCGCCATGCAGCGGGCGATCTCGAGGCGGCGCTGCTGGCCGTAAGCCAGGTTGCCCGCGGCGCGGTTGGCGAGATCCTTGAGGCCCACCTTTTCCAGCCAGAAGGCGGACTGCTCCAGCCCCTCTTTCTCGGCACGGCGGAAGGAGGGGGTCTTGAACAGGCCGGCGATGAAGCCGGTATTGAGATGCCTGTGCTGGGCCACCAGCAGGTTTTCCACCGCCGTCATCTCCTTGAACAGGCGCACGTGCTGGAAAGTCCGCACTATGCCCTTGCGGGCGATGAGGTGGCCGGGCAACCCCTGGATCTCCTCACCCTTGTAGCGAATGACACCGCCACTCGGGCGATAGAAGCCGGTCAGGCAGTTGAAGATGGTGGTCTTGCCCGCCCCGTTGGGGCCGATGATGGAGATCACCTCCCCCTTTTCCACATCCAGCTTGACGCCGTTGACCGCGAGCAGGCCGCCAAAGCGCATCGACAGATCTGAGACATCCAACAATGGTTGATTGTTGCTCATTTACGCAGCTCCATATGGGGTCGACTCATGGGCAGCAGTCCCTGCGGCCGCCAGATCATCATGAATACCATCAAGAGACCGAACATCAGCATGCGATATTCGTTGAACTCGCGGGCGAGCTCCGGCAGCACCGTCATCACGATGGCCGCCAGCACCACCCCGATCTGGGATCCCATGCCCCCCAGCACCACAATCGCAAGAACGATGGCCGACTCGATGAAGACGAAGGATTCCGGGCTGATGAAGCCCTGGCGCGAGGCGAAGAAGCTGCCGGCAAAGCCCGCGAAGCAGGCGCCTATGGTGAAGGCGGTCAGCTTGATGATGGTGGGGTTGAGCCCCAGGGACTTGCAGGCGATCTCGTCTTCCCGCAGCGCCTCCCAGGCACGGCCGAGCGGCATGCGCAGCAGGCGGTTGATGACGAACAGGGTCGCCACTACCAGCACCAGGGCCATCAGGTAGAGGAAGATCACCTTGTGGTTGGCGTTGTAGGCGATGCCGAAGAAGTCGTGGAAGGTGCCAAAGCCCCCATCCTTGACGGTGCGGTTGAACTCCAGGCCCCCCAGGGTCGGTTTCGGAATGCCGGAGATCCCGTTCGGACCGCCGGTCAGGGTGGTCATGTTGTTGAGCAGGATGCGGATGATCTCGCCAAAGCCCAGGGTGACGATGGCCAGGTAGTCCCCCCGCAGCCGCAGCACCGGGAACCCGAGCAGGAAGCCGAAGGTGGCCGCCAGCAGACCTGCGATGGGCAGACACTCCCAGAAGCTCAGACCGAAGTAGGTGTTGAGCAGGGCGTAGCTGTAGGCGCCGACCGCATAGAAGCCGACATAGCCGAGGTCGAGCAGACCGGCGAGGCCCACCACCACGTTCAGTCCCAGCCCCAGCATGATGTAAATCAGGGTGAGGGTGGCCAGATCGATGGCGCCGCGAGAGGCCATGAAGGGCCAGCTCACCGCAAACAGCAGCACCAGCACGGCGGTGAGGTTATAGAGCTTGGGGGCCTCTTCGGGGCTTGGCAGCACCAGCTTGGTGAAGCCGACGGAGAAGCCGCTGATGGAGGCCTGGAACAGGCGGCTTATCTGGCCGCGCAGCATCTGGAACCAGAAGACGATGGTGGCGCCCCCCAGCAGCCAGGCCAGCGACACATCGAGGCGGCTCACCACCAGCAGGCGGGAGCCATCGGTCTCCAGCTTGAAGCCGAGCAGCCAGAAGGAGAGCACCAGCAGCACCAGGCTGGCGATGCAGGCATGGATAAATTGACGTTTCATCAGACTTTCTCCACTTCCGGACGGCCGAGAATGCCAGTGATGGTCATGAACAGCAGCACGAGGGCATGCATAGATTGGTTTTTCATACCTTCTCGACCTCCGGACGACCCAGGATGCCGGTGGGCATGAAGAGCAACACGAAGATGAGCAGGGCAAAGGCCATCACATCCTTGTACTCGGTGCTGAGATAGCCCGCGGTGAGCGCTTCCACCACGCCGAGCAGCAGGCCGCCCAGTACGGCACCGGGAATGCTGCCGATGCCGCCCAATACCGCGGCGGTGAAGGCCTTCAAGCCCGCCATGAAGCCGAGATAGGGGTTGATGACACCGTAGTACATGCCGAGCAGCACCCCCGCGACGGCGGCCAGGGCGGCCCCCAGCACGAAGGTGATGGAGATGACCACGTGGGTGTCTATCCCCAGCAGGTTGGCCATCTTGATGTCTTCGGAACAGGCACGGCAGGCACGCCCCATGCGGGAGCGGCCGATGAACTGGGTCAACGCCAGCATGGTGACGAAGGTCACCACGAAGATGATGAGCTGCATGTAGGAGAGGCTGGCCTGGAAGCCATCCTCGCCGCCGAGGGTCCAGCCCCCGGAGATCAGAGTGGGCATGGCGATGTCACGCGAGCCCTGGGCCATCCGCATCATGTTCTGCAGGAAGATCGACATGCCGATGGCGGAGATGAGGGGGATCAGGCGGTTGCCGCCCCGCAGCGGACGATAGGCCACCCGCTCTATGGACCAGCCATAGCTGCCGGTGATGATGATGCTGACCAGGAAGGCGCCCCCCAGCAGCAGCACGGTGCTGTCGATGCCCATCATCATGAGCCCGGCCATCACCATGAAGGCGACATAGGAGCCGATCATGTAGACCTCGCCGTGGGCGAAGTTGATCATGCCGATGATGCCGTAGACCATGGTGTAGCCGATGGCGATCAACGCATAGGTGCTGCCTATGGTCAATCCGTTCAGCAACTGCTGAACCAGATAAAGAAGGTGTTCGGACATACCGCGTTCCCTGTGTACTTGCCCGCAAAGAAAGGAGGGGTGACTCACGTCACCCCGACCGGCAGATTATTTGAGTTGAGTGGAGGTACCGTCGGCGTGCCACTGGAACACACCGAATTCGAAGCCTTTCAGGTCACCGTTCGGCGCCCAGGTCAGGGGGCCCATCACGGTGTCGATCGGTGCGGCCTTGATGGCGGCAGCGACGGCAGCCGGATCATCCTCGCCCGCCTTGGCGATACCGGCCGCCAGGGCCTGCATGGCGGCGTAGGTGGTCCAGACGAACGGACCGGAGGAGTCCTGACCCTTGGCCTTGAACGCTTCTACGATGGGGGCGTTGGCCGGCACCAGGTCATATTTGTTCGGCAGGGTCACCAACAGGCCTTCGGAAGCCGGGCCGCCGATGGCGGAGATGTCCTTGTTGCCCACCCCTTCCGGACCCATGAACTTGGCCTTCAGACCCTTCTCGCCAGCCTGGCGCAGGATCAGACCCAGCTCGGGGTGGTAGCCGCCGTAGTAGACGAAGTCGACGTTCTCTTTTTGCAGCTTGGCGATCAGGGCGGAGAAGTCCTTGTCGCCGGCGGTGATGCCCTCATAGGCAACGACCTTGACGCCGGCCTTGTCCAGCGCGGTTTTCACGCTGGAGGCGATGCCTTCACCGTACTGTTTCTTGTCGTGGATGACGGCCACGCGCTGGGGTTTGACCTGCTCGATGATGTACTTGGCGGCGGTCGGGCCCTGGTCGCTGTCCAGACCGATGGTGCGCAGGGTCAGCTGGTAACCGCGCTCGGTGATCTTGGGGTTGGTGGAGGCGGGGGTGACCATCAGGACCCCTTCATCTTCATAGATGTCGGAGGCGGGCAGGGTGTTGTCGGAGCAGAGGTGGCCGACCACGAACTTGACGCCGTCGTTGATCACCTTGTTGGCGATGGCCACGGCCTGCTTGGGATCGCAGGCATCGTCATAGATGACGGCTTCGATCTGCTTGCCCTTGATGCCGCCCGCCTTGTTGATCTGCTCGACCGCCATCTTGCCGCCGGTGAACTGCATGTCACCGTACTGGGCGACCGGGCCGGTCAGGGGGCCGGCAATGCCGATCTTGATGGTATCGGCCGCATTGGCCATGGAAACTGATCCAAACAGAGCCAAAGAAACCGCTGCTCTGACTGCCATTTTGCTGAAGTTATGCATTGATTCGTCCCTTAATCAGTGAATTGTTTCATTTTATGCACGTCATTCCGAGCCTGTGTCCCGCCAGCCCGGCGATAGATAAGGTTCTATCATTCCTCGCCGGGCAATAACAAGATGTTAAAGATACTAACCGGAGCAGGTGTGAGAGGGGTTTTGTGAAACTAACACGCAGTTTATTGCTTTTTACTGGAGTTTAATGTCGTCAAAGTGGTGCAACATACAGATAACAAATTGTCATGGTGACAATTTCCAGAGTAAAAAACTGACGATATTTCATTCTGCATCCGCTCTCATTTTGACCAAAATCCGTTTGCGCAAAAAGAAATGACCGCATAGATTAGCCAGCATTGATAATTCACTGGCAGCGCCCGTTAAAACCAAGCCTTTATTCGGGAAATCTGCTACTGTTCCGCCTTTGTTATTCAGGAGACAGAGATGGCAACTATCAAGGATGTCGCCTCGCGCGCAGGCGTATCCATCTCCACCGTCTCACATGTACTCAATCACACCCGTCGGGTCAGCGAAGACGCAACCCAGAAAGTGCTTGAGGCGGTGGCAGAGCTGAACTACGCGCCCAACTCGGTGGCGCGCAGTCTCAAGATCAATTCGACCAAGACCATCGGCATGCTGGTGACCACCAGTGCCAACCCCTTCTTCGCGGAAGTGGTACAGGGGGTGGAAGCCTACTGCTTCGAGCAGGGTTACAGCCTGATCCTGTGCAACACCGAGAACCAGCCGCCACGCCAGCAGCACTATCTGCGCATGCTGATGGAGAAGCGGGTGGACGGTCTGCTGGTGCTGGGGACCGATATCGACACCCAGTTCAGGGACATGCTGCGTATCCACAAGAAGGTGCCGCAGGTGGTGCTGGACTGGGGCAACGAGTGCGATTTCGCCAACGTGATCAACGACAACGCCCGCATCGGCGCGCGTCTGGCGGTGCGCCATCTGCTGGAGCAGGGCCACACCAACATCGTCTGCATCACCGGCCATCTCGCCAAGCCGACTACCCAGCAACGGCTGGACGGGGTGCGCGATGCCCTGGCTGAACAGGGGATGACCCTGAAAGAAGAGCAGATCTTCGAAGGGGACTACGAGAGCCAGAGCGGCTTCGATGCCATGCAGCGCATCCTGGCCCTCACCCCTCGCCCGACCGCGGTCTTTGCCTTCGACGATCCCATGGCCATCGGTGCCATCTGCGCCGCCTGGGAGGCCGGGGTCAAGGTGCCGGACGATATCTCCATGATCGGTTATGACGACGTGGAGATGGCGCGCTTCTCCAGCCCGCCGCTCACCACCATCCGCCACCCCAAGGCCGAGCTCGGTCTGCTGGCGGTGCAGCAACTGGTGAGCCGGATCCGCAACAAGGAGCTGGAAGTGGAGTCCATGACGGTGCAGCCCGAGCTCATCGTCCGCCGCTCGGTCAAGTCCCTGCGCTGACGGCGCCACGGGTGCCATGAACACGAAACCCCCTCGCCAGCGAGGGGGTTTCTGTTTTTGGGCCCCTCTCGTGGGCGTCAGGCCTTGAGGCCGAGCCGTCTGGCGAGGCGGTGCAGGTTGCCGCCGTCCAGATCCAGCGCCCGGGCGGTGGCGGCCCAGTTGCCGTCATGGGCGGTCAGGGTCTGCTCGATGAGCTGGCGCTGGAACAGATCGGTGGCGGCGCGAAGGCCCAGGCCGGCAATGGCCGGGGAGGCGGGCTGGCTGACGGTGTCGGCGGGCAGGGATGAGCCCGTCGGCCCCAGGTTGAAGTGGTGGGGTTCCAGGGTCGGCGAGGGGCTGCCCTGTTCGGCCCGCGCCAGCACGGCGGCGCGGTGGATGGCGTGCTCCAGCTCCCGCACGTTGCCGGGCCAGTCGTGGCGCTCGAGCAGTTGCAGCACCTGTGACTGGATACGCAGCTGCTCCAGCCCCAGGCCGAGCCGGCAGCGCTCGCAAAAGTAACCGGCCAGCAGGGGAATGTCGCCTGGGCGCTCCCGCAGTGCAGGGGCGTGGATCGGGAACACGCTCAGCCGGTGGTAGAGGTCGGCCCGAAACTGCCCCTCGACCACCGCCTGTTTCAGATCCCGGTTAGTGGCCGCCAGGATGCGCACATTCACCTTGAGCGGGGTGTCGTCACCGATCCGCTGCAGATCGCCGTATTGCAGCACCCGCAGCAGCTTGGCCTGCAGCGCCAGGGAGAGCTCCCCTATCTCGTCGAGAAACAGGGTGCCCTTGTCCGCGAGCTCGAACTTGCCCGCCCGATTGTGGATGGCGCCGGTGAAGGCCCCCTTCACGTGGCCGAACAGCTCGCTCTCGGCCACGGATTCGGGCAGGGCGGCGCAGTTGAGGTAGACCAGGGGGGCATGGGCGCGGGGCGAGCCGCCATGCACCGCCTTGGCGATCAGCTCCTTGCCGACCCCGGTCTCCCCCAAAATCAGCACGTTCAGCTCGGAGCTTGCCACCACGTCTATCTCGTGGCGCAACCGGGCCATGGCGGGGGAGTGCCCTATCATCTCCGGCTGCTCGGGGCCGGGCCGGGTGCCGGAGACCAGGGGCTCGCTGCTTTGGCGGGCGAGCCGCTCCAGCAGCAGGGCGTTGTCGAGGGCGGCGGCGGCCAGGGCCCCCACCAGACGCAGTTCCTCGTCGCTGATGCCGTCGAACTGGGTCGGGTTCATGCCGTCTATGGTCAGGGCGCCGATCAGCGCCTGCTCCGAGAAGAGCGGCAGGCCGACACAGGCGTGCACCTTGAAGTCGTCGTGATCCGGCAGCAGGCCGTCATAGGGGTCGGGCAGGGCGCTGTCGGCAGGGAAGCGCACCACATCCCCGGCGCGGGCGATGGCCTCGAGGCGCGGGTGATCCTTGAGGGCGAAGCGGCGCCCCAGCACGTCCTGCATCAGGCCGTCGATGGCGAGCGGGATGAACTGGCCCCCCTCGTAGCGCAGCAGGGCCGAGGCATCCGATTTCAGCAGGCTGCGCACGCTCTGGATCAGGCGGTGGAAGCGGTCCTGATGAGAGATGCCGAGTTGCAGGTCGAGGGCGATGCGCGCCAGGCTGTCGGTCGAGATCACGATAATTGTCCAAATGACAGTATGTTTGTGATTTTGACTATAACGGTGTGGTGTCTTAATGACAACGAGTGATATGAGAAGCCATTAAAAACAATTGGTTACAAGTTGGCACGTCCGCTGCAATAGCTGGTTCAGTTGAACATCCACTATTGCATTCGAGGAACTGCCTGATGAGCATTCACGTCAAGAAAAACATCCACTGGGTCGGCCAACGGGACTGGGAGGTACGCGACTTCCACGGCACCGAGTACAAGACCCACAAGGGCACCAGCTACAACAGCTACCTCATCCGCGAAGGGAAAAACGTGCTGATCGACACCGTCGATCACAAGTTCAGCCGGGAGTTCGTGCAGAACCTGGCGGCCGAGATCGATCTCGCCGCCATCGACTACGTGGTGATCAACCACGCCGAGGAGGATCACGCCGGCGCCCTGACCGAGCTGATGGCCCGCATTCCCGGCACCCCCATCTACTGCACCCACAACGCCATCGATTCCATCACCGGCCATCATCACCACCCGGAGTGGAACTTCCACCCGGTCAAGACAGGTGACAGCCTGGACATCGGCAACGGCAAGCAGCTGGTATTCATCGAGACCCCCATGCTGCACTGGCCCGACAGCATGATGACCTACATGACCGAGGATGCGGTGCTCTTCTCCAACGACGCCTTCGGCCAGCACTACTGCGACGAGCACCTGTTCAACGACGAGGTGGATCAGAGCGAGCTGATGGAGCAGTGCCAGCGCTACTACGCCAACATCCTCACCCCCTTCAGCCCCCTGGTGACCGCCAAGATCAAGGAAGTGCTCGGCTTCAACCTGCCGGTGAGCATGGTGGCCACCTCCCACGGCATCGTCTGGCGCGAGGACCCCACCCAGATCATCCTGAAATACCTGGAGTGGGCCGACCACTATCAGGAAGACCGCATCACCCTCTTCTACGACTCCATGTCCAACAACACCCGCATGATGGCCGACGCCATCGCCCAGGGCATCCACGAGGTGGACCCCGGCGTGGCGGTGAAGATCTACAACGTGGCCCGCCACGACAAGAACGAGATCCTGACCCAGGTGTTCCGCTCCAAGGGGATACTGGTGGGCTCCTCCACCATGAACAACGTCATGATGCCCAAGGTGGCGGGCATGCTCGAAGAGATCACCGGCCTGCGTTTTCGCAACAAGCGCGCCTCGGCCTTCGGCAGTTACGGCTGGACCGGTGGCGCGGTGGACCGGATCCAGACCCGATTGATGGACGCAGGCTTTGACATCAGCATCTCTCTCAAGGCCAAGTGGCGGCCGGATGGCTCGGCGCTGGCCGAATGCCGCGAGCATGGTCGCCAGCTCGCCCGTCAGTGGGCGTTGCACCCGCTGGACGCACCCCGCCCGATCACCACAACCCAGACAACCGTGACGCCCGTCCCCGCGATGCCTGCTGTTGAGCCGCAAGCCGCAGCGGCCGCCGCCGAATGGGATGACGACCAGGCCATGCTCTGCACGGTCTGCCAGTGGGTCTATGACCCGGCCCAGGGCGAGCCGGATCAGCTGGTGGCGCCGGGCACCCCCTGGGCCCAGGTGCCGGACAGTTTCCTCTGCCCCGGCTGCGGCATCGGCAAGGAGGTATTTGAACCCTGCGCCGTGGAGGCCTGTGTATGAGCGCAGCAACGCAGAGTGACGCCGGCATCAGCCGGGAGATAGTGGTGATCGGCAGCGGCTTCGCTGCCCAGCAACTGGTCAAGAGCCTGCGCAAGCTTAACGCCGAGCAGCCCATCCGCCTCATCACCGCCGACAGCGGCGATGAGTACAACAAGCCCGACTTGAGCCACGTAGTGAGTCGGGGCTGCCCTGCCGCAGCCATGACCCGTCAGAGCGGCAGCGATTTTGCCGAGCAGCAGCGCATCGCGCTGCTGCCCCACTGCCCGGTGCATGGCATCGACCCTGCCCGGCGGTTGGTGCTGACCGAGCAGGGGGAATTCCCCTACGGCAAGCTGGTGCTGGCCACCGGGGCGAGCGCGGTGCGCCCCGATCTGCCGGGCAGCGAACACCTGGTCACCCTCAACAGCCAGCAGGAGTACGCCGCCATCGAGGCGCAACTGCGCCAGGCCCGCCGCATCCTGGTGCTGGGGGCGGGGCTCATCGGCTGCGAGCTGGCGATGGACATGGCGAGCGCAGGAAAAGAGGTGACGCTGGTGGATCTGGCCGACAGCCCCTTAAGCGCCCTGCTGCCCGCCGCCCTGACCGAGCCGCTGCAACAGGCCCTGCGCAGCCAGGGGGTCAGCCTGCAGTTCGGGACGGGTCTCGCCAGGATAGATGCCCAGCCGGGGGATGGCTGGCGCGTCACCCTGACCGATGGGCGCATCAGCGAGCAGGATCTGGTGATCGCCGCGATCGGCCTGCGGCCGAATCTGGCCCTGGCCCGTGGGGCCGGGCTGGCAGTGGAGCGCGGCATCCTGGTCGATGATCGGCTGCAGACCAGCGATCCCCACATCTTCGCCCTGGGGGATTGCGTGCAGTGGCAAGGTCAGCTGCTCCCCTTCCTGCAACCCATAGTGCTGGGGGCCAATGCGCTGGCGCGCACCCTGCTCGGCACACCGACCCCGCTGGCCCTGCCGCCCATGCTGGTGAAGGTGAAGACGCCGCGCTACCCGCTGCAACTGGCGGGTCGTACCCGGGGTGAAGATCTCGCCTGGCAGTGCCGCTGGAACAGCCACGGCATGGTGGCCGAGGCGCACGGCGAAGATGGCAAGCTGTGCGGCTTCGTGGTGGGGGGCGACCAGATGAGCGCCGCCTTCCCGCTGCTGCGTCAGCTGCCCCGTTGAACCATTAATAGCCGAAGGCCGGGCTGACCCGGCCACTCGAGGAGAACCGATATGGCCATGCAACTGATCCCGTCTCACTGGGTGGTACGCCGTTCCACCCCCTTTTTCACCCGCCAGAACGTGCCCCAGGCCCTGCTCACCCACCACAACACCGCGGCCGGGGTGTTCGGCCAGCTCTGCGTGATGGAGGGAACCGTCACCTATCACGGCTTTGCCGACGAACATGCCGAGGAGCCCGAGGTGAGCCTGGTGATCCGGGCCGGGGAGTTTGCCACCAGCCCGCCCCAGTACTGGCACAGGGTTGAGCTGTCGGAGGATGCCCGCTTCAACATCCACTTCTGGGCCGAGCAGGCCGAATCCGACCAGCCGTTGTTCCACAGCCGCAAATAACGGGGTTTAAGGCTGAGGGGGCGGAGCGGGCAAATGCCCCCTCTGCCCATGCAGATCAAAATCATCAACTCAGATGTTGGTTATCCTGCCCCCTCGATTCGGATGAGCACTGTGAGGGAAGCATGAGCCTGTTGGAAGCCCTGACCATGACCTCGGGTCTGGTCTATCTGGTTCTGTTGTTGTGGCAGGGCCGCAGCGGTTGGGGCTGGACGCTCTCTCTGCTGTTGGCCGCCGCGCTCTGGCTGCTGGTGGCGGATTCGGTACTCTGGCTCGCACTGGGGCTGGTGGCCACGACCCTGGCGCTCTGGCTGCGCTATCGCCCCCTACTCATGCTGGCCCACATAGACAGTCAACGTCTCAGAATGGCCACCAGGCAGCTATTGCTGCTGTGTTGGGTGTTGGTGGCGGTTCAATATGTTGTTCATATCGGACAGTTGGGGCTGGGGATGACCCCCTGGCTGGTGCGCCCCGACGTGGTGGACGGTTTCCTGCCCATCGCAGGTGGTCTCGGGCTGCGGGCCTGGCTCGGGCGGGGGCTGACGGACCCCCACCACCCGGCGGCCACCGTCACCGTGCTGGTGCTCTCCCTGTCGGCCCTGCTGCTGGGTCGGGCGTTTTGTGCCTGGTTCTGCCCGCTCGGGCTGGTGGGGGAGTGGCTGCACGGCCTGCGCTCGCGCCTGTTGCCGGGGGAGTGGACCCCGCCGCGCTGGCTCGATGCCGTGTTGCGCGGCCAGAAGTTTCTGGTGCTCGGCTTTCTGCTCTTCATCATATTGCTGGCGGTACCCGCCGCCGCCCTGCCCGGCTACCTCGCCAGCCCCTACCATCAGGCGGCGGACATGAAGATGGGGGCCTTCTTCTTCAACCTGACCCTGATCTCGGGCCTGTGCCTTGGCTGGGTGCTGCTGCTCACCGCCACCTTCCGGCAAGGGTTCTGTCGCTACCTCTGCCCCTACGGCGCCTGGTTCGCCCTGCTCGGCCTGCTGACCCCACTGCGCATTCGCCGCGACCCGGCCCGCTGCCTGCGAAGTGCGGGCCACGACTGCGACAAGTGCAGCCGGGCCTGCCCCTCGCGCATCCAGGTGCACCAGCTCATCGCGGTGCGCAATCTCGAGTGCACCAGTTGCCAGAGCTGCGTGGCCGCCTGCCCCAAGCGGGCCGATGCCCTGCATCTTGGCACGCAAGGGCAGCGACTCGCCCCCCGCCAACTGCTGGGGCTGCTCTGTCTGTTGCTGCTGGTGTTGCCGCTGCTCGCTTACGGCTTGCTGGATCTCTGGGTCAGCCAGACACCGATCCCTGACCGCTACGAGTTGTTGCAGCGGCTGCCCTGGCTGAGCCACTGAGGGGGAAAGGGCAAAAGGTGGATGATGGGGGGATCTTTCGGATTGGCGATAATAAGCTGTATAAAAATCCCCCGCCAAATTGTTAGCGCCATCCCACTTTGCTCATATTGCAATTGATCATATAGCGCTCCCCACCATAATGGGTGCTGTTATTTGGCGTTGTTAATATCAATTGGATGAGCAACAACATGAATATCAAGGTCAGCTATCCCAAGTGGTTTACCCTGGACCATAAGATCGCGTTCTTCTTCCCGCTGTAATTCCCCGCGGCGGCGCGGCATGCCTGCCATGCCAAGAGCCCGCCTCCATTCCTGAACTGAAATAGCTGCACCCGTCTTCGCCTGTTTATTCTGGCGAGGCGATGTCGTGCACCCATTTCCCAATATTTCCCACCTGCCGGACATTCTATTTTCGGCGGGGGAAGAGACTCATTTTGAATATTTAAATCTGGGGTGTTTATATTATGGAAAACTTCAAGCATCTGCCCGAACCCTTCCGTATTCGTGTCATCGAGCCGGTCAAGCGCACCACCCGTGCCTATCGGGAAGAGGCCATTGTCCGGGCGGGCATGAACCCCTTCCTGCTGGACAGCGAAGACGTCTTCATCGACCTGCTGACCGACAGTGGCACCGGCGCCATCACTCAGGACATGCAGGCCGCCATGCTGCGCGGTGACGAGGCCTACAGCGGCAGCCGCAGCTACTATGCCCTGCAACAGGCGGTGCAGGAGATCTTCGGCTACTCCCTGACCATCCCCACTCATCAGGGGCGCGGCGCCGAGCAGATTTACATCCCCGTGCTCATCAAGAAGCGGGAGCAGGAGAAGGGGCTGGATCGCAAGAAGATGGTGGCCCTCTCCAACTACTTCTTCGACACCACCCAGGGCCACACCCAGATCAACTGCTGCGTGGCGAAGAACGTCTACACCAGGGAGGCGTTCGATACCTCGGTCACCGCCGACTTCAAAGGCAACTTCGATCTGGTGAAGCTGGAAGAGGCCATCCTGGAGGCGGGCCCCGCCAACGTGCCCTACATCGTCAGCACCATCACCTGCAACTCCGCCGGGGGGCAGCCGGTCTCCATTGCCAACCTGAAGGCGGTGTACGAGATCGCCAGAAAGTACGACATCCCCGTCATCATGGACTCCGCCCGCTTCGCCGAGAACGCCTACTTCATCCAGCAGCGGGAGCCCGGCTACGCGAACTGGACCATCGAGGAGATCACCAGAGAGTCCTACAAGTACGCCGACGGCCTCGCCATGTCGGCGAAGAAGGATGCCATGGTGCAGATGGGGGGGCTGCTGTGCTTCAAGGATGACAGCATGCTGGACGTCTACACCGAGTGCCGCACCCTGTGCGTGGTGCAGGAGGGCTTCCCGACCTATGGCGGCCTGGAAGGGGGCGCCATGGAGCGCCTGGCGGTGGGCCTGCGGGACGGCATGCGCCAGGACTGGCTGGCCTATCGCATCGGCCAGGTGCAGTACCTGGTGGACGGGCTGGAGGCCATCGGCGTGGTGTGCCAGCAGGCGGGGGGCCATGCGGCCTTCGTGGATGCGGGCAAGTTGCTGCCCCACATCCCGGCGGATCAGTTCCCGGCCCACGCCCTGGCCTGCGAGCTCTACAAGGTCGCCGGCATCCGTGCGGTGGAGATAGGTTCCCTGCTGCTGGGGCGCGACCCCGCCACCGGCAAGCAGCACCCCTGCCCGGCGGAGCTGCTGCGCCTGACCATCCCCCGTGCCACCTATACCCAGACCCACATGGACTTTGTCATCGAGGCCTTCGGCGAGGTGAAGAAGAACGCCCACCGGGTGAAGGGGCTGGACTTCATTTACGAGCCGGCCGTGCTGCGCCACTTCACCGCCAGACTGAAAGAGGTCGAGCATAACGACCCGTCAGCCGGCAAGACGCAGAAAAAATTGATAGAAGCATAACGAGTCAGGGGCACAGATTTTTCTGTGCCCTTTTTTTCACTGCTCTGTGAAAGATTTGGAGTGACACACATGACATCAACACCGTCCGTCATCGGAGGGGCCTGCATCATTGCCAGCGTCTGTGTCGGTGCCGGCATGCTGGGGCTGCCGAGCGCGGGAGCCGGGGCCTGGACCAGCTGGTCAACCCTCGCCATCATTCTTACCATGGTCGTCATGACGGTTTCAGGCTGGATGCTGCTGGAAGCCCTGAAACCCTACGCATTGACCGCCTCCTTCAACTCGGTGACCAAGGATCTGCTCGGTCACAGGATCAATCTCTTCAACAACCTCACCGTCTATTTCGTGGGCGGCATTTTGCTCTATGCCTATATCACCTCGTCGGGTCTCATCCTGGGCGGCCTGCTGGGCATCAATAGCCAGCTGGCCTCGGTGTTGTTCGTGCTGGTGTTCTCCTGGTTCGTCTGGCATTCGACCCGGGCGGTGGACAGGATTTCGGTCGTCCTGATCGTCTTCATGGTGCTGAGTTTCGTGTTCGGGGTCTCCGGGCTTGCCAGCAAGGTCGACACCGCCAAGCTGTTCAACTCCTTTGCCGAGGAGCTGGGCCGCGCCCCTTACGCCCTGGCCATGTTGCCGGTGGCGCTCACCTCGTTTGGCTACCACCACTCGGTGGCATCGATGCGCACCTATTACGGCGAGGAGCAGAAAGCCAGACAGGCGATCCTGGGGGGGACCCTGATCGCCCTGGCGCTCTATCTGCTGTGGCTGCTCAGCATCTTCGGCAACCTGCCTCGTCCCGCCTTCGGCCCCGTCATCGCCAAGGGGGGTGACGTGGATGTGCTGCTGGGGGCGCTGGCCTCGGTGATCGAGTCCAGGCAGGTCTCCCAGGCCATCAACCTCTTCTCCATGGCGGCCATCCTCTCCTCCTTCATCGGGGTGGGGCTCGGGGTGTTCGACTATCTGGCGGATCTGTTCCGGTTCGACAACAGCCGCCGGGGGCGGGCCAAATCCTGGGCGGTGACCTTCCTGCCCCCCCTGGCGCTCTCCCTGATGTTCCCGTTCGGCTTCGTGGTGGCCATCGGCTATGCCGGGGCCGCGGCGACCGTCTGGGCCTGCATCATCCCGGCCCTGCTGGCGAAGAAGTCCCGGGAGCTGGCCCCGGACGAGGCGGGGTTCAAGGCCCCCGGCGGCCAGCCCATGGTGGTGGCCGTCATCGTCTTCGGGGTGCTTACCGCCATCTTCCACCTGATGGCCATGGCGGGTCTGCTGCCCGTCTACACCGGCTGACCCTGGTGTGCCGAACCTGGCCCCATCCCGAACATATTCCACGGATGGGGCGCAGGATCCGGCCCGTTTCCCCCCATTTCCCCTCCGGATTTGATACCCGAAGGCATGCAGGGTAAAGTCCCCCGGCGCCAGCAGTGGCGAACGCAGGAGAAGCACGGCGGTGTGCCGTGACCAGTCGACAATCCGTTTGGGGGAGTAATGGAACAGAAACCATCGTTGGTGGGCGGGGCATGCATCATTGCCGGCGTCTGTGTGGGGGCCGGCATGCTGGGGCTGCCGAGTGCGGGGGCGGGCGCCTGGACCCTCTGGTCCATGCTCGCGGTGGCACTGACCATGGTGGTGATGACGGTCTCCGGCTGGATGCTGCTGGAGTCCTATCGGGGCTATCCCCTGCGCGTCTCCTTCGATACCGTGACCCGGGATCTGCTGGGGGAGAAGGTCAACGCCCTCAACAATCTCAGCGTTTATTTCGTCGGCGGCATCCTGCTCTATGCCTACATCACCTCGGCCGGTCTCATCATCGACGGCATGACGGGGATGGGCAGCCAGTGGGCGTCCGTGCTCTTTACCCTGGCCTTCTCCCTGCTGGTGTGGCACTCCACCCGGGCGGTGGACCGCATCTCGGTGTTGCTGGTGATCCTGATGGGGCTGAGCTTTGCCTTCGGCATCTCGGGCCTGTCGATGAATGTGCGCCTCGATCTGCTGCTCGACCGGGTGGGCAGCGAAGTGAGCTACGCCCCCTATGCCCTGGTGATGCTGCCGGTGGCGCTCACCTCGTTCGGCTACCACCATTCGGTCTCCTCCATGCGCGCCTACTACGGTGAAGAGCGCCGCGCCAGCCGCGCCATTCTGGGGGGCACCCTGATCGCGCTCGCGTTTTACCTCATCTGGCTGGTGAGCGTCTTTGGCAACCTGCCCCGCAGCGAGTTCGGCCCGGTGATCGCGGAGGGGGGCAACGTGGATGCCCTGCTCAAGGCTCTCGGTTCGGTGATCGAGTCCAAGGCGGTGGCCAGCGCCCTCAACGCCTTCTCCATGGCGGCCATCCTCTCCTCCTTCATCGGGGTGGGGCTCGGGGTGTTCGACTACCTGGCGGATCTGTTCAAGTTCGACAATAGCCGGGGTGGCCGCGCCAAGTCCTGGGCGGTGACCTTCCTGCCGCCCCTGGTGCTCTCCTTGCTGTTCCCGTTCGGCTTCCTGGTGGCCATCGGCTATGCGGGCGCCGTGGCGACCCTGTGGACCTGCATCATCCCGCCCCTGCTGGCCTGGAAGGTGCGGGCGGCCCGGCGTGAAGAAGGTGGCGAGGGCTTCCGCGCCCCCGGCGGCCTCTTCATGATCGTCCTGGTGATCCTGTTCGGCGTGCTGACCGCCGCCTTCCACCTGCTCAACATGGTGGACCTGCTGCCCGCCTACAAGGGCTGAGCTGTTACCCGGGTCGCAGTGCCAGCACACAATGACAAAGAAGGAGCCTCATGGGCTCCTTCTTGCTTGTCACACAGGCAATATTGGCGTCGGTTACTGAATGCCGACCGACAGGGAGTGGGGGACCTTGGCGCCTTTACGGGCGGTGGCGCGCATCTGGTAGACCTGGATCAGGTACTTGCCCGACTTGGGCAGGGTGCCTTGCCATTTTGTGTCCACGTTGCCGCCGCCCAGAGCCTCGGCCTGACCCGGGATGGCGCCCGGCGCGAAGACGTTGAAGTTGGCATTGGTGCTGCCGGTGATGGCGACAGTCATGGTCTGGCCTTCTTTGGCGCCCAGGGTGTAGTTGATGGTGTCATAACCGGAGAAAGTGCCGTCAACCTTGGCGCTGTGCGCGCCTTTGGCGAAGTGCACCGGCACCGTGGTCACCTTGTCTGCCGCCTGAACCGAGGCCGCCATCATCATGGCCAGCAAGGCGGCCGTTACTGCTTTTTTCATTATCTATTGCTCCTGTGATCGGGCCCTGGCACGGGCCTCGAGGGGAAGATATGCCTGAACGATGACGCGACTCCATCGAAATGATGGGGCGGTCGGAGTGGGGGATGTTGCAAGATTTGGGGTATGCACAGACGGACATGGTGCCTTTTGGCCGCAAGCCAGATGAACACAAGGTCGATGGGGTTTTATATGGCGAGTATCCCTGATACAGGGGGCGTTTTTGTCAACGTGGTGTTGACGAACAGGGTGCCCGCTGCGGCCATGACTCTGCGACAGAATTGATCGCCCCGGGTCTCCTGCATGGTCAGGGCGCGGGAGGGCTTGCGGAAAAAGAGGACGTCATGGCTGGCTGGAGCCCTCAGCCGCCATGGCCTGCTGCTCATAGCGCGCCACCGTGCCGTCCTGCTTCATTTGCCGGATCACGCTGGCAAGGGGGGCCAGCAGATCCTGATGCCGTTCGTGCAGGTAGACGTAAGAATCGGCCAGCTCCATCACCCCGGCGGAGTAGATGCCGGCATAGCCCGGGTCCTGGCGCGTCAGGGCGGCCAGGGCCTGGCTGGCAATCAGGGTCTGCTCCACATAGAGGTCACTGCGCCCCTTGAGCAGCTTGCCCATCCCCTGCTCGGCGGTGGTGATGGCAAAGAGCCGGTTCGGTGCCACCACCTTGCCCAGCATCATCTCCGGCAGCTTGGCGCCACGGCGAAACTCGACCCGATAACCGGTGCCCAGCAGGCTGTGCCACCCCTGCAGCTGGATCCCGGGCTGGTGGGCATAGGCCTGATAGGAGACGGCGAAATGGGGCTCGGGCACGCGCTGGAGGGTGCGGGTCTGCTGCTGGTAGCTGGCGGCGCGGTGGATCTCGCCATCGACCTGTCCCTGCTCTGCCAGCAGGGGGGCCCGTCCCCCGGGGTAGCCCTGGTACTGGAAGTCATAGCCCAGGCGGGCGAACGCGTCCCGATAGATGAGATCGAGCCAGCGACCATAGGGGGACTCCCTGGTTTCAAGGGAGCTCA
Organism: Aeromonas sp. QDB14; assembly: GCF_027707845.1. NCBI lineage: Bacteria > Pseudomonadati > Pseudomonadota > Gammaproteobacteria > Aeromonadales > Aeromonadaceae > Aeromonas > Aeromonas sp. QDB14. The sequence goes on from NZ_JAPCJD010000060.1 coordinate 24,690, forward strand.
CCAGTGTGATGTTGCCCCTGCCTTGCGCCCCCCATACCTGGAAGGCCAGCAGCAAGAGCAGTGAAAGAGCGAAGAAGCGGTATCCTGAAACCTGCGCCATGGTGTCCCTGTCAGAGCGGTGGTTGCAAAGGGTGACAGTCCTATCCTAGCCCAGGGGGTTGCCCGGTCCAGCGCTTTCTGCCGTCCGCCCGTGGATACCCTCCGGGCCGCCTTGCCCGAATGAACGACAACAAAGGGAGATAGCCAGCGCCGCTCACAGGCTGGCGAAATCCACCTCGGGCAGGGTTTCGAAGCCGGGGCGGGCAAACAGATAGCCCTGCATCAGGCTGACGCCCATCTCCCGCAGGCAGGCCATCTCGTCGCGGGTCTCGACCCCTTCCGCCAGCGGGGTGATCTGCAACTCCGTAAACAGCGCCAGACAGTGGCGAACGATGGCCTGACGGATAGGGTCCTGGTCGATGCCGCGCAGCAGGTGCATATCGAGTTTGATGATGTCGGGGCGAAAATCGGCCAGCAGGCTCAGGCCCGAGTAACCGGCGCCAAAGTCGTCGATCGCCGTCTTGAAGCCCAGGGCCTGATAGTGATCCACGATGCCGCGAATATGGCGGTTGTCCTGCACCTGTTCCACCTCGGTGAACTCGAACATGATCTGCTCGATGGGAAAGAGATGCTCGCGGGCCGCCTGCAACGTGGTGCGGATGCAGCGCTCCGGGCGATAGACCGCGTTGGGCAGGAAGTTGATGCTCAGCATGCCCCGCATGTCGAGGCGGGCGGCCAGCGCGATGGCCTTGATCCGGCACAGCTGATCGAAGCGGTAGCGGTTGTCGTCGTTGACCCGGTCAATCACGCTCTGCGCCGACTCGTTGTTGAGCCCCCGCACCAGGGCCTCATAGCCGAAGAGGGTGCGCTGGCTGCAATCGACGATGGGCTGGAAGGCCATGGTGAAATCGAAGTCGAGATCCACCTGCTCATGACACTGCTGGCAGAGGGTGGAGGACGGGGCGGCAGGTATATCCATGACTTTCCTCTTGGGTGTGGCGGCGCTGGGCACTGTCTCAAATGATAACAGCTCATCACCCCCCTGTAGGTTCGATTAGCGCAGCGTAATCGGACAATCGAGAGGCTTTGATTACGGTTGTTGCCGTGATTCAGGGGCGGCCAGCCGTAGAGGGAAATCGGCTGGCCGTTATGGCGAGAGAACCGATTTACGCGAACGTCCGATTACGCCTGACGGTCAGTCGAGGGCGTTGTTGATCAAATCCGTCGCTGGATGGCCGTTCCCCAACCCGTTGATACCACTCAATTCACTGGCTGGCGAAC